>CAYGNA010000272.1:0-5886 GCA_964351065.1 uncultured Pseudomonadales bacterium | reverse complement strand
ACGTAATCCCGCACGATGCCGTAAAGGTTCACTGAGTTAACCCCCGGAACACGTTCTATTTCGGACCTTACGTGGGTGTCGAGCAGATCAAACGCCTGGTCTTCATCGAGTTCGGGCGAGACAATCATCACGTTCATGACAGGTGTACTGTTCGGGTCTTCCTGGCGCAGATTGATATAGCGAATGTCATCCGGCAGGCGATGCCTGATGCCTTCGATGAGTTCTTTGGCCTCAATACCCTTGCCGCTCACGTCGCCGTCACGATCCAGCATGAGATTCACGAACACGGAACCGGGCCGCGAAAACGTAAACATCCGGTCGATACCGCTCATGGTGGAGAGCACTTCTTCCACCGGCCTCGTGAGATTGCGCTCGACTTCCTGGGCCGTTGAATCCGGATACGGAATACCGATACCCACATAAGGTACCTCAACTTCAGGAAACTGCTCTATGGGTAGCCGGAACGCAGCAAAAATGCCAATCATTGCCAACCCAATAAACGTCATGACAACCGTCACCGGGCGCCGAATGGAGACCTGGGCAATTTTCACAGTTCATTCTCCGCGACGTCACCCGCAAGGATTTTTCGGTCAATCAGGTCATAGACAACAGGGATGACGACCAGCGTCAGAAACGTCGAAACCATCAACCCACCAATAACAGTGACCGCCATCGGCGTGCGCAACTCCGATGCCTCACCAATGCCAACCGCCATTGGCAGCAATCCAAGAATGGTCGTCAGCGTGGTCATCAGAATAGGCCTCAGCCGCTGACTCGCGCCTGCCATCAGTGCCTCCCGCTTGCTCAAACCCGAATCCCGGAGTTGGTTTACGCGATCAATCAGCACAATGGCATTGTTCACCACAATGCCCACCAGCAGAATCAGGCCAATAAACACGACAACTGAAATGCTCGTGCCGCTGACAAACAGCGCCAGAACCGCGCCAACGCCGGCCAGCGGAATCGTAAACATAATAATAAAGGGGTGCAGCAGTGACTCGAACAATGATGCCATCACCAGGTAGACCATAATCAGCGCCAGGACGAGGGCAAACTGCAGCGAGCGAAATGATGCCTCCATCTCTTCATTCTGGCCGCCTACCTCCACTTTGACACTGGCAGGGCGGGGTATCTCACCAAGCAATTCACGAACCTCGGCAGCAGCCGCGCCAAGATCACCACCAGGCACGTTGGCGCTAACCACACCAACCCGCTGCTGGCCAATACGCTGAATGTCCGCCGGACCAACACCAACATAAATTCGCGCAACCGTGGAAAGTCGAACCTGCCGCTCGCTCTCCGGGTTGATCACGATGTTGCCAATGTCTTCAACCGAATTGCGCTCCTCTTCGTTGACCCGGACCCTGATGTCTATCTTCTTGTCACGCAAGGTGAACTCCGTGGGTACGTCACCCTTGATCTTGCTGACAACCCGGTTTGCCACTTCGGGTACGGTAAGCCCAAGCGCTGCTGTCCGCGCCTGGTCAAACTCGATCTGAATTTCCGGATACCCTGGCCGAATGGACGATTCCACATCCCGAAACGTGTCCGACCCCAGCATCAAATCCGTCAGGCGGACGGAAACTGCTTCAATGTCAGCGAGTTCCGCACCATAGATTTCGACTTCAAGCGGCGTTGCAAAGCTGAACAGTTGGGGGCGTTCCAGCGTGTACTGCGCATCCGGAATATCGTCGAGCACGAGACGCATCGTGGCCATCGCAAACGCTTCTTCTTCTGGCGTACTGCCGGCTGCCATCTTCACGTTCAGTTCACCCACATTTTCACCACCGGTCGCCGCAGAGGCATCCAGGCGCCCGCCCGTACCCGCAACCGAATAGGTCATGGCCACGCTGTCCGAGTCGAGCAGCGGCAACTGGATATCCAGCAGGGTATTGTCAGTCAGTTCGAGACGCGCCCCCGGGGCGAGCTGAAAATCCACCTTGAATTCACCCTGTGACATTGGCGGAATCAGCTCCAGTGGCAGTTGTGGCACCAACGCCATGGACAGGGTAAACGCGGTCAGCGCCAGAGACACGGTCGCGGCGCGCTGGCGCAGCGCAAGCGCAAGCAGGCGTGCATACCCGCTCGCGAGTCCACCATAGATGCTATCGAAGCCATCGAGAAACGGCTTGAGCAGGACCGACAGTAGCCGCGCCACCAGCGCGACCATCCAAAGCAGCAGGATCAGCACCCAACGCGGCGCTTCGATAAACAGCAGACGCACCGGCAGCAACAATCTGTAGCTCCAGCGCGCCCGGTCCGGTTCACCTGCTGCCGCCAACTCATAGCGTGGTCGTCCGCCGATGGCAGACAACATGGGAATCAGCGTAAATGCCAGCGCCAGCGATGCAAGCAGTGCAAACGTCACCGTCAGCGCCTGGTCCCGGAAAAGCTGCCCGGCGATACCTTCAACAAACGCAAGTGGCAGAAATACGGCAATGCTGGTCAGTGTCGAGGCTGTCACGGCACCGCCCACCTCTGAGGTACCCCGTGCCGCGGCGTCAAGCTGTGACAAGCCTTCTGACCTGTGGCGCGCAATGTTCTCGAGCACCACAATCGCGTTGTCCATCAGCATCCCAACCGCAAGCGCGATGCCACCCAGGCTCATGATATTGAGCGTAATGTCCTGAACGTCCATCAGGGCAAAGGTCACCATGACAGACGCGGGGATTGTCGCTGTGACAATCAGCGTACTGCGCAGGTCGCGGAGAAAGAGAAACAGGATGAGCACCGCAAGCAGTGCGCCAATGACTGCCGCGCTCTTCACCTCATCAATTGCTGCGGCAATAAACGTGGACTGATCATAGATGGTGACCAGTTCAAAGTTGGGCGGCATTAGCTCGTTAATCTCTGTCAGGCGATCGCGGATATTCCCGGCGACCGCAACGGTATTCGCATCACCTTCCTTGTAGAGCGCAAGCTCAATCGCCTCGCGACCATTAACCCGCATAATGGAGTCGCGTTCTTTCTGTCCCTCAACAACCTGGGCGACATCGGACAGGCGCAGGATCATACCGCCGCGCTGATAGATAATTGTGTCCGCAATGTCCGGCACGGACTTGTACTGATTGAGCGTCCGTACCAGGTATTCCTGGGTACCGTCACTCAGCCGACCACCGGAGAGGTTGACGTTGGTGCCCCGCAGCCGTTGACCAAGGGCGTCGACGGTCATATCAAGCTGGGCCAGCTTTTCCTGGTCTACCTGAACCGAGATCTCGTCTTCATAGCCGCCGCCAACTATCACCGCAGCCACGCCAGGCACAGGGTCAAGGCGCCGCTTGAGAAAGTCGTCGGCAAAACGCCTTAGCGTCTGCAGATCGTAGACAGGGTCTTTGAGTGCCTCGGTTCGAGTCAGTGCCAGGCGATAGATGGGGTCAAGATTTGGATTGAGCCGCAGGATTGACGGTCGTTCCACCTCAAGCGGCAACCGCACCAGGTCGAGCTTTTCGCGAACCTCGATGGCTGCCATATCCATGTCAGTGCCCCATAAAAACTCGAGCACTACATCTGAACGGCCAGCCATTGAGGTTGAATGCATCTGGCGCACGCCGGAGATCACGCCAACACGCTGTTCAATCAGGCGCGTTATCTGCTCTTCGACTTCTGCCGGGGCAGCACCCTCAAACTCTGCCCTGATCGTTAGCGTCGGATAGGTTAACTCCGGGAGCAGGTTCAGCCCAAGGCGATCAAGAGAAATTGCGCCAAACAGGACGATCGCAAAGGTCGCCATTGCCACCGTAACGGGTCGGGCGATGGAGCCCGAGACAATACTCATGTCAGGCTCCGCTAAAGCTGCACGATTCGCACTGAAGCACCATCACGAAGGCCGCCCTGGCCGGTGATGACAACCTGGTCACCCTCCCCCAGGCCTTCCCTGATTTCAACTTCACCGCCGCTGGTATATCCGAGTTGTACATTCTGGCGCATGGCCAGGCCATCCCGCACGACAAAAACGGAGTTCTCGTCTTTCTGCGTCAACACAGCATCGCGTGCGACGAGCAGCGTGTTCTCACTCACATCGAATCGGACATCAACCCGGGCGAACATACCCGGCTTAAGGAGGTTGTCGGGATTCAACAGCTTGATAGTGACCCTGAATGTGCCGGACTGGGGATCAACCTGGGGTGCCACTCGATCGACAACGCCCTCGAAGTTCTGCTTGCCGAGCGCATCAATCCGGACATTGGCTAACTGACCGTCCTTGAGTTTCGAAAGCTCACGCTCGGGTACGTTCAGTATTGCCTCGATGGTATCCGTACGCTTTACCTCAAACGCCGGATTGTTAGGCGACAGCGTATTGCCCAACTTGATGTGACGAATCGTGACAACGCCGTCGATTGGTGCCCGAATGGTCGCCTCCTCGATATCATAAAGCTGAAGTGCAAGTGAGGCCTGTTCGCGCTCGAGGTTGAAGCGCGCCTCATCAAATGCATCGGGCGAGATCATTTTCTTCTCGAACAACTGCTCGGCCCGGGCATACGCTCGCTGCAGACTGTCAATGTTGGTGCGTGTTCGCTTGACCTCCAGTTCCAGCTTACGCGTATCAAGCTGGGCGAGCGGTTGACCAGCAACTACCTGGTCACCTTCTTCAGCAAAAAGCTTCTCAACAACACCCTGAGTTCGCGCTACCACAACAGCTTCTTCTTCCGCGCTCAGGGATGTTGTGCTTGAGTAGAAAGCATCCACGCGACCACGCTGTACCTCCGTCACAGCCACCGGAACGGGCCGGTTACGCATACGCTCGCGCATCTGCGCCAGACGATCCTCCCGGGACAACTCCTGCTGGTCAGGGGGCGAAGCCTCACTTTCGGCGTCACCACTACAACCAGTTACCGCGACCAGCAAGGGGAGCAAGATCAGGAGGAATGCGCGTTTCACAGATTTTTAATCCTATTCCTTGTTACCCTGCCCCGGGCCGCCCTCTCGTGGGCCGCCCTCTCGTGGGCCGCCACCACCAGCACCACGCATCTTCTGCATGCAGCCACGCATTACCTGCCGCGTACCAGCGCTGGATGACTGCATTACCTCGCGCCGCCCTTCTCTTGGCGCACGCGCTATCGCCAGCAATTCCGCCGCGTCGGCGCCGGAACCGAGCCCCTCGGCCAGACAGCCACACATCATCTGGCCGCCGCCCGGGCTACCTGCCATAGACTCTTTGCAGGAGTCCAGAAATCCTTCGTCCGCACTTGCGGCTGAAGCAACAAAAAGCAAAACACCCAACAAAGACAATTTGCGCATTTATACATTCTCCAAACGGTGAGAGGTTACTGTAGCTTCTATTACGACAGTGTAATCAACTTCCGTCGCTGCCAGACGACGTTTCGCAGTTTATCGCCAAATTTATATCGAAAGATACTGCCAAGAGCCCCATAGGCGGCTTATTATCCAGCCTTTAAAAGAGCCGTAGACTTCTGTAGATCGCCTGTATGATAATCGAGGACACACGTTCCTGGGAAAATCAGCATGCCCTTCCTGACGCGGGAAACCAGTATTGAAATTAACTATCGTGTCGATGGCAAGTCCAACGATGCCAGCAGCCCCTGCTACCTGCTCTTTAACGGCGCGTCGCTCACGACAGATTTTTGGGGTTCACTCGCCACGCGCCTTGCCGAATCTGGCCAGGTTGTAAGATTTGACCAGCGCAACGCCGGCGAAACCCGCTATTCGGGTACATTCACGCTGAATGATGTGGCGGCTGATGCTGCCGCATTGCTTGAACTGCTGAACATCGACAAGGTCATTATTGTTGGGCATGCCTGGGGTGGTCGCGCTGCCCAGGTTTTTGCAAGGGATTATCACCACCTGGTAGCGGCAATAGTCATGTGCGGAACCGGTGGGCAGTGTGGGGGGCGGGGTGCCGGGGGAATTACGGGGTCGGTGGGGGGG
>CAYGNA010000271.1:0-5895 GCA_964351065.1 uncultured Pseudomonadales bacterium | reverse complement strand
GTGAAAAACAGCATGCTCGGTGAGGGTACCAGGGCCAGTCACCTCAGCTACCTGGGAGATGCGACGCTGGGTGCGGGCGTAAACATTGGTGCTGGTACCATCACCTGTAATTATGACGGGGTGGCGAAACACCATACGCGGATTGGTGATCACGTATTTGTCGGGTCAAATAGCGCGTTGGTGGCGCCTGTTGAGATAGGCGACGGATCGACAATTGGCGCAGGCTCTACCATCACAAGAAATGTTGACCCGGAGCAACTAGCCGTGGCCCGTGGTCGCCAAAAGAATATCAGCAACTGGAAACGACCGGACAAAACATAATGTGTGGAATAGTTGGAGCGGCGGCACGGCGACAGGTAGGTGAAATTTTGCTTGAGGGTCTACAGCGCCTCGAGTACCGGGGTTACGATTCCGCAGGGATGGCCATCGCAGGCGCTACGGGCAAACCAGAACGACTGCGTCGGGTTGGCAAGGTAGCGGAGCTTCGAGGCGCCTTTGAAAGCGCCAGGCTAGCGGGTGTCGTCGGTATCGCCCACACCCGGTGGGCAACCCACGGTAAACCAACCGAGCTTAACGCCCACCCCCATCTGTCTTCAGAAGCGGTCAGCATTGTGCACAACGGCATCATTGAGAACCATGAAACGCTGCGCGAGATGCTCATTCAGGCTGGCTACCAATTTGAATCAGAAACCGATTCAGAAGTCGTTGCTCACCTGCTGCACAAGGAAGTCGAGGCAGCAGGAGATTTTCTGCAGGGTTTTCTCACTGCTGTATCACAACTCGACGGCGCATTTGCCATAGCGGCGACCCATAGCGCCTATCCAGACAAGATTATTGCCGCGCGGGAAGGCAGCCCACTGGTTGTTGGGCTGGGCATTGGAGAAAATTTTGTCGCTTCAGATACCCATGCGTTGAGACCGGTGACCGACCGCTTCATATACATGGATGAAGGGGAAGTTGTTGAAGTAACAGCCGATGGGGTTGTCTTCCACCGTGGTAAGGAAGCGCCGCTGGCGGGTAGAACGGTGCAGTTGGCTGATCAGCAGGATGCCGGCAGCAAAGGCAATTACCGCCACTTTATGATGAAAGAAATCCATGAGCAGCCAGCGACTGTTAACGCTACCCTGGAGGGCAGGGTCAGCCGTAAGCACGTGCTCGAAAATGCCTTTGGCCTGGGTGCAGATGACATCTTCAAGCGAACCCGCGCTGTCCAGATTGTTGCCTGTGGCAGCAGTTACTATACCGGAATGGTCGCCCGCTACTGGATAGAGAAGTTTGCTGGTCTGCCATGCCAGATAGAGATCGCCAGTGAATTTCGATACAGGACGGTCGCAGTGGCGCAGGGTACGCTTTTTGTCACCATCTCCCAGTCGGGTGAAACCGCTGATACATTGGCTGCCCTGCGGGACGCAACCGATAGCAATTATCTGGCGAGCCTCTGTCTTTGTAATGTCCCCAACAGTTCCCTGGTGCGAGAGTCTGATCTTTCTCTCATGATCCAGGCAGGCCCCGAGATAGGCGTAGCGTCAACCAAAGCATTTACGACCCAGCTGGCAGACCTGCTGCTGCTGACCATCGCGCTTGCCAAGCACAATGGCCTGACGAGCGAACAGGAAGAAGAGATGGTAACGGCTCTGCGGCAGGCACCGGCACTGATTGAGGAAGCGCTGGCTCTTGAACCCGAAATTGAAGCGATCGCAGAACGTTTTGTGAATAAACACAACGCGCTTTTTCTTGGCCGTGGCGACCATTATCCGATTGCGCTCGAAGGTGCGCTGAAACTCAAGGAGATTTCGTACATTCACGCCGAGGGTTATGCCGCCGGTGAACTGAAGCACGGCCCGTTGGCGCTTGTTGATGAGACGATGCCAGTTATTACGATAGCCCCGCAGGATGAGCTGTTGGACAAGATCAAGTCCAATATGCAGGAGGTCAGGGCACGTGGCGGTGAGCTGATTGTTTTCACCAGTGCAGCGGGCTTTGCGAACGAGGAAGGTGTGACGATTGTGCAAATGCCGCACGCGCCTGAACTGATTTCGCCGCTTGTTTACACGATACCCATGCAGCTTCTAGCCTACCATGTTGCTGTTCTGAAAGGCACGGACGTTGATCAGCCCAGGAACCTGGCGAAATCTGTGACGGTTGAATAGCCCATGGATGTGTCCTATTTACTGGACTCGCTGAATGACGCGCAACGGCAGGCGGTTGCTGCGCCAGCAGGCAGTTTGTTGGTGCTGGCCGGTGCGGGTAGCGGCAAGACTCGCGTACTGACGCACCGCATTGCCTGGCTTATCCAGACTGAGGGCATCTCCCCGTTCAGTATTCTTGCTGTCACCTTTACCAACAAGGCCGCCGCCGAGATGCGATCGCGGATTGAGTCGATTCTGGCCACCCCACTGCGCGGTATGTGGGTGGGAACATTCCACGGTATTGCCCATCGACTGTTACGTGCCCACTGGCAAGAGGCAAAGCTGCCGCAGAACTTTCAAATCCTTGATGCGGATGACCAGCAGCGACTGGTAAAACGCGTGATCGCAACGCTCGACCTGGATGAAAAGAAGTGGCCGGCGCGGCAGGCCACCTGGTGGATTAACTCCCAAAAAGATGAGGGCCTTCGGCCACAGCACATTGAGGACTACGGCGACCTGTATCTCAAAACCCATCTCTCCATTTATCGTGCTTATGAAGAAGCGCTCAATCGTGGTGGTATGGTGGATTTTGCAGAGTTGCTGCTACGTGCCCACGAAATGTTGCGCGATAACGAAACATTGCTGCGGCACTATCGAGACCGTTTTCGCCACATTCTGGTGGACGAGTTCCAGGACACCAATGCAGTCCAATATGGATGGCTCAGGCTGCTGGCGGGCGAGAACGACAACCTGATGGTGGTTGGGGATGACGATCAGTCGATCTACGGGTGGCGCGGTGCAAGGATTGAGAATATCCAACGCTTTTCCACCGACTTCCCTGGCAGTCAGGTTATTCGCCTGGAACAGAACTATCGTTCTACCGGCGCAATCCTCAAAGCAGCAAACGGACTGATTGACCAGAATGCTGGTCGCCTGGGAAAAGAGCTGTGGACTGACCATGGTGAGGGTGAACCCATCAATCTGTACGCCGCGTTCAACGAAATTGACGAAGCGCGCTTTATTGTTGCCAGGATTGCAGACTGGGTGAAACAGGGCAACAACCACCGGGAGTGTGCAATTCTCTATCGCTCAAATGCACAATCGCGGGTGCTGGAAGAAGCCATGTTGCGAGCACGGATGCCCTATCGGATCTATGGTGGCCAGCGCTTTTTTGAGCGAGCTGAGATTCGCAATGTATTGGCTTACATGCGCCTTCTCAGCAACAGGGAGGCTGATGCTGCATTCGAACGGATCTTCAACACGCCAACGCGTGGCATAGGCGACAAAACCATCGATGATGTCAGGCAACTCGCGCGAGCCAGCAATATTCCTTTATGGGAGGCCGCAAGTCGTCTTGTGCAGGGTGGCAGTTTGTCCGGACGTGCAAAGAACGCCATTCAGCAATTTATGTTGCTGATTGAAGAAATGGACGCGTGCACAGCAGAAAGTGACCTGGCGGACCTGGTTGATCAGGTGATAACCATGAGTGGTCTCAAGGACTACTATGAGCGTGAGCGCGGCGAGCGGGGCCAGGCTCGGCTCGAAAACCTGCAGGAACTGATCACAGCGGCGAGAACGTTTGACCCCGAATCAGACCTGCAATTTGAAACCGATGTCGAAGATATGACACTGCTGGACGAGTTCCTGAGTCATGCTGCACTTGAGGCAGGTGATGGTCAGGGAGATCCTCATCAGGACTGCGTACAGATGATGACGCTGCACAGCGCCAAGGGCCTGGAGTTTCCACTGGTCTTTCTGGCTGGGCTGGAAGACGGGCTCTTTCCGCACATGATGTCGCTCGAGGAACCGGGCCGGCTGGAGGAGGAGCGACGCCTCTGTTACGTCGGTATCACACGGGCGATGAAACAGCTGTACCTGACCTACGCCGAGTCACGAAGGATTAACGGTTCAGAGACCTACAATCGCTTATCCAGGTTCGTGAGCGAAATCCCGGCGAATCTCGTACAGGAGGTGCGCGTCCGGGCGGATGCACCTCGTCCACAAAAGCCTGTCATGTCACATGCCAAAGCAAGACTTAGTGGTGAGGTTGATGGGACCGGGCTACGACTGGGTCAGCGCGTGCTGCATGCCAAGTTTGGTGAAGGTGTCATACTTAATTATGAAGGCGAGGGAAAGCAGGCCCGGGTGCAGGTGAATTTCAACCAGGAAGGCAGCAAGTGGCTGATGGTTGCCTACGCCAATCTGGAATCACTCTAGCAGGCTATTGGAAAGCACTATTACCCCGACCAGTAGAGACGGGGTACAACAGTCAACGTGAAATTAACGTGAAATCAATGCGAAAAGGAAGGTAACCGTGAAACATCTCCTGGTGGTTTGTCTGATCTCTTTGTTGGCGGGGTGTGGTGGCAACCAGACCGGCGCTTCCGACACGACGGCTCTGGCCGCTGCCCCAACACAGGTGTACAAGTGGCGCATGGTGACCACCTGGCCGAAGAACCTGCCTGGTATGGGGCTGGCACCGGAACACCTGGCGAAGAGTGTTGAGACCATGTCGAACGGACGCCTCAAAATTACGGTTTATGGTGCAGGCGAGATAGTACCGGCACTTGGCGTGTTTGATGCGGTATCCCTCGGCAACGTGGAGATGGGCCATGGCGCAGCCTACTACTGGAAAGGCAAGGTGCCAGCTGCCCAGTTTTTCACCGCTGTGCCGTTTGGCCTGACCGCGCAGGAAATGAATGGCTGGCTGCATCACGGGGGTGGTATGCCCCTGTGGGAAGAACTGTATGCGCGCTACAACCTGGTGCCAATGGCAGGCGGCAATACCGGCGTTCAGATGGCCGGGTGGTTTAACAAGGAGATTAATTCACTGGCTGACCTGAAGGGTATGAAAATGCGCATACCGGGTCTGGGTGGAGAAGTGTTTGAACGGGCTGGAGGTACTGCCATCAACCTGCCAGGCGGTGAAATTTTTACCAGCCTGCAGACGGGCGTTATTGATGCGACAGAATGGGTTGGACCATATAACGACCTGGCTTTTGGCCTGCACCAGGTGGCGAAGTACTACTATTACCCAGGCTGGCAGGAGCCTGGACCGACCCTCGAGACTATTGTTAACAAGGAGAAATTCGATTCACTGCCGCCAGACCTGCAGGCAATCCTGCGAGTGGCCAGCCAGGCGATGAATGAGGACCTGTTGTCGGAATACACGGCGCGCAACAATGCTGCACTACGTGAATTGGTGGATGATCATGGTGTTGAGTTGCGTAAGTTGCCTGACGATGTGTTGCAGGAACTCCGCACCATTTCAGAGGAACTTATCGCTGAAATCCCTGGAGACGATGATCTGGCACAGAGAATCTTCAAGTCCTACAAGGCATTCAGAGACAGTGTCATTGCCTATCATGAGATATCCGAGCGAGCCTACATCAACGCTCGTGCGAACTCCGCAACGGATTAACTCCGCAACGGATTAGCCTACCGACTCACTGGTAGATTTGTGCAGTTGGTGGTTTAGCGAAACAGCACTGAGGGCAGCCAGGTAGCAAGTGCCGGCTGCCAGGCCAGTACCAGCAGCATTGCCAACTGCAGCAGGATAAACGGGATGACACCACGATAGATGTCACCCGTGCTGATGGAAGGCGGCGCAACACCACGCAGGTAAAACAGCGCAAAACCAAAAGGCGGGGTCAGGAAAGAGGTCTGCAGGTTGATGGCAATCATAATGCCGAGCCAGACCGGATCCAGACCCATTGCCAACAGGACCGGTCCAACTATTGGCACCACCACAAAAGTGATTTCAATA
>CAYGNA010000270.1:0-5928 GCA_964351065.1 uncultured Pseudomonadales bacterium | reverse complement strand
GAGTGCTGGTGGATGATAGTGAACTGCTGGTCAGGCCGTATGGTTGTGGTAGCGGTCATGTTGATATTGAAACTGATGGGCGACGACTGGCGTTTGACGTGCAGCCACTTGGCGACAAATGGTTGGTGCATGGTCGAACTGGTGACATCACGCTGCGCGAAGTGCCGCGTTATCCCCTGCCAGGCCAGGGTGAGTTGAGTGGTGGGCTGACAGCGCCTATGCCGGGCCGTGTGCTGGCCACCGAGGTTGCCAGCGGTGATAGCGTGACCAAAGGGCAACTGCTCCTGATTCTTGAAGCCATGAAAATGGAGCACAGGATTACTGCACCGTCAGACGGCGTGATCGCTGCGCTGCACGTGAGCGCGGGCGAGCAGGTGGCCAATGATCAACTGCTGGTTTCATTTGAAGACAACGCAGTTCAAAACGAATCTGAATAAGACCGGAGGAAAAACGGATGGGAACAACCGAAGCGACCAAATATGAGATCCGCGATGGTGCTGCGTGGATCACGCTGAATCGACCCGAGAACCGCAATGCGCTTTCGGCTGAACTCGTCAATGAGCTCTATGACCATCTGCTTGAATCCAACAAGAATGACGAGGTGCGCTGTATTGTCATTACCGGTACAGGTCCTGCTTTCTGTGCCGGTGCTGATTTGAAGAGCCCTCCTGGGCAAATTGCCGGCGGGGGTCGTGCTATTCCCTATGCCGATGTACTGACGGCCATCGTCGACAGTCCCAAGCCGGTTATTGCGGCCGTTAACGGCGCGGCATTTGCCGGTGGCCTTGGCCTCGTTGGCGCATCAGACATAGTGGTAACCGTGGATGAGGTTCTATTCAGCTTCAGTGAAGTTCGGATTGGCGTGATTCCGGCCATTATCTCGGTTGTGTGCCTGCCCAAGTTAGGTACGCACCACGGCATGAAACTGTTTATTACCGGCGAGCGGTTTAATGGCAGCCAGGCCGTTGGGTTTGGCCTGGCGCATCGCGCTGTACCAGCAGACCAGTTGTTGGCAGCCGTGCAGGAAGAAATCGACATGATTAACCTGGGGGGACCCATTGCCGTACAGGAATGCAAAAAGCTGGTGCGGCGCGTGCCCCAGCTTTCAATGGCAGATGGCTTCAAGGAAACCGCAGAGTGGAGTGGGCGTATGTTCAGAACCGACGAGGCAACCGAGGGGATGGCATCTTTCCGGGAGAAACGAGCCGCGTCCTGGGTAAAAAAATAGCATATACGCGGGCCACCGTCCGCCAGTTGAGAGAGGGAATACAACCATGAGCGACGTGATTCGAATTGCCAACTGCAGTGGCTTCTATGGCGACCGGCTTGCCGCGGCCCGGGAAATGGTAGAGGGCGGACCCATCGACGTGCTGACCGGGGATTACCTGGCGGAACTGACCATGTCGATTCTCTACAACCAGAAGCAGGCGCGTGGTGCGGACATGGGATATGTCGGCACTTTTCTCAAGCAGGTAGAAGATGTGGCCAGGCTTTGCAAGGAAAAGGGCATCAAGATTGTGTCTAATGCAGGCGGCCTGAACCCCGGCAGCCTTGCCGCAGAAGTTGAGAAAGTACTGGTTGCACAGGGTATCGACATGAAAGTCGCCTATATCGATGGCGACGATCTCTTGCCCGAACTTGAGCAACTGCAGGGTGAGGGTGAAAGTTTTACCAACCTCGATACAGGCAAAACGCTGAAAGAAGACGCTACTCACGCGGTAACCGCCAATATTTACTTTGGCGCCTGGGGTATCAAGGAAGCGCTCGACCAGGGTGCAGACATTGTGATCTGTCCTCGTGTAACAGATGCCGCCGTGGTGATTGGTCCGGCCGCCTGGAAATTCAACTGGCAGCGCGACGACTTTGACGCTTTGGCGGGAGCGTTGGCAGCGGGGCACATCATCGAGTGTGGTGCCCAGTGCTGCGGGGGCAACTACTCCTTCTTTGAAGAGGTGCCCAGCTTTCGCAATGTGGGGTATCCCATTGCAGAGATGGAGGCTGATGGTTCGTTTACGGTGACCAAACATCCCGGTACCGGGGGACTTGTTTCGGTAGGTACCGTGACTGCGCAACTGCTCTACGAAATTTCGACACCTGCCTATTACAATCCCGACGTGATTGCCCACTTCGACACCATGAAAATAGAACAGACCGGCGACGACCGGGTTCGCGTCAGTGGTTGTCGTGGCAGCAGTCCTCCACCAACCCACAAGGTGTGTTTCAACACGCTTGGGCCGATCAAGCAGAGTTTTGAAGTACTGCTGACCGGACTGGACATAGAGAAGAAGGCGGAGGTGTATCTGGATGCTGTCTTCCACAACCTGGGCGGTCGCGAACAATTTCAGGATGTCGACGTGCAACTGATCCGCAGTGACAAGGAAGATCCCCAAACCAATGAAGTTGCCTATGCTGCCCTTCGAGTCACCGTTACCACTGACGATCCCAAAAAAGTGGGACGCCTGTTTCAGGCAAAAATTACCGAACTTGGTCTTGCCGGTATTCCTGGTAACACGGGTCGTGGCGGCGGCGGCTTTAATGGTAGCCCGGTGATTGTGCACTGGCCTTCCACCATCGACAGCAAAAAGGTCACTGAACACGTTCACCTGGACGGCAAAACGATCGATGTCATGCCAACCCAGCGACTGGATCTGGAAGATATCTTCTATCAGGAAGTACCTGTGAAACTGGCGCCTGCGCCAGGTGGTGAAACTGCTAAAGTGCCGTTTGGCCGTCTGTTTGGCACGCGCTCTGGCGACAAGGGTGGCAATGCCAACTGCGGCGTCTGGGCACGATCGGATGAAGCCTACAGTTTCCTGCATGAGTACCTGACCGTAGAAGAATTCCGTCGGCTACTGCCAGATATGGCGCCCTATGAGATTTTGCGTTACGAGATGCCCAACTTGCGTTCGCTCAATTTCTACATCAAGGGCGTGCTGGGTGGCGGGGCTTCCTCAAACCATCGGATCGACAAACAGGCCAAGTCACTGGGTGAATACCTGCGGGCCAAGATGATCGAGGCGCCCCAGGCCTTGCTGCCTTCGTGACAAGCACTGTTTCCGCTCGACGTCACGGTGACTGTGGGTAGGTTCGCGTCTGGCTTGTTGCTGCGGCAACGGGTGATCGGACTGCATCCCTGAAGCGTAAATCTGGCTAGCAGAGAAAGTTTGTTCCGCTGTGTGGGTCGCATGGCTTAAACTGTGCCGAAAATACAACCAACTGCCTGGCAAGACTTTCCAGAACAGCTTTTCAGACAATCTTTCCAGACGATCTTTCCAGACGAACTTTCAAGACGAACCTTCAAGACCGGAAACCAGACCATGATTGAATTTAGACTCAACGGCACCGTTGTGCAGACTGACGATGATCCCCAGACACCGCTGCTATGGGTCGTGCGAGATACCTTCAAATTGAAGGGTTCAAAATACGGATGCGGTGCCGGCCTGTGTGGCGCCTGCACCATGCACATTGATGGCGCCGCAATGCGCACCTGCATCATGCCCATTGCGGCAGTTGCGGGTAGGAACGTGACAACTATAGAAGGTCTTGGCACGGCAGATTCACTGCATCCGCTACAGGCAGCCTGGACCGAACTCAGCGTCCCCCAGTGTGGCTACTGTCAGTCTGGTCAGATCATGTCTGCTGCGGCGTTGCTGGCGAGTAACCCCTCACCAACTGCTGCCGACGTTGATGCTGCCATGGCGGGCAATATCTGCCGGTGTGGTTGTTATCCACGGATCAAACAGGCAATCCTCCAGGTAGGTCAAAGTGAACTCGCCCATGATGCTGCCCCAGTGAATGCTGCGCCAGTGAATGCTGCGCCAGTGGAGGCAAAAGTATGAACACGATCAATCTGTCGCGACGCAAGTTTCTGCAAACCACTGCCGTTGTTGGCGGCGGTCTGGTCATCGGTTTCTCGCTGACCGGGTGTTCCAGCGATGAACTGCCGATTAGCCGGATTGGCGGCGACTTTGTGCCCAACGCATTCCTGCAGATTACGCCCGACAACACCATTCGCTTCTATTGCCCCCGGGACGAAATGGGGCAGGGTGTAACAACTGGTCTGGGTACATTGATTGGGGAAGAACTGGATGTCCATCCGGCGGCCCTCGAAATTCTGTTGGCCGGCGTGCATTCGGACTACAACAACCCCGACTTCGGTATCCAGGGCACGGGCGGCAGTACATCGCTGAAAGCGCACTTCACTCAACTCAGGCAGGCTGGTGCAACCGCTCGCAGTCTGTTGGTAGCCGCTGCCGCCAAAGATCTCGGCGTCCCCGCCGCAAGTCTGCGAACCCAGGAGGGACACATTATTTCGGGTGAGGAACGTCACCCCTATGGCAAATTTGTCGCGACTGCTGCAACACTCAACGCGCCAGATTCGGTCGTGCTCAAAGAGCGCAGTGAATATCGCTATATTGGCAAAGAATTTCCTCGCGTGGATGCGCTCGAGAAATCAACCGGCACCGCGGTGTATGGCATCGACGTTGAAGTGCCCGGTATGCATCACGCCGTGGTCGTGCGCGCGCCAGTTGCCGGCGCCAAACTGAAGTCCGTGGATAAATCGGCTGCCAGTGGCATGCCAGGCGTGACGGACGTGCTGGAAATCTCCAGTGGCGTCGCTGTGGTTGCTGAAAAGTACTGGCAGGCAAAGACCGCGGCAGCCACGCTGAAGCCAACCTGGGAAGATGTCCCGCTTACCCGAATTGATTCTGCCACGGTCCGTGCTGACTACAAGCAGGCACTTGATTCGGACGAGGGCCTGACCAGCACCGAAGAAGGGGATATTGCTGCAGGTTTTGCAGGCGCGACCCAGGTTATCGAGAGTGAATACTGGACGCCGTTTCTGGCGCACGCGCCGCTTGAGCCAATGAACGCGGTGCTGAGAATTGAAAACGGGCAGGCTGACCTCTGGTCGGGCACCCAGGGGCCAGTTGGCGCACGCGGCCTGGTCGCGCGTTTCTCTGGCCTGGATGAAGAAAACATCCGGGTGCATAGCACCTATCTGGGTGGTGGTTTTGGCCGGCGCGGAACCTTGACCCATATTGTAGAGATTACTGAAATTGTGATGGCTGCCAACAAGCCCATACACCTGCTGTGGTCGCGCGAGGACGATATTAGAAATGGTGTCTATCGGCCGGCTTCGCTCATGAAAATCAGAGCGGGTGTTGGTGCCGACGGCAACATCACTGCATGGCAGGCGAAACGTGCTGGCGGTAACATCACGCCTGACACCCTGAAAAATATGATTCCAGGTCTGTTGCCAGGCCTTGGTGATGGCACCGTCAATTTTCTGGTTGGCCTGTCCCGCGATCTGTTCACGGGCTGGATGGTAGATCACTCCAGCGTCGAAGGTTTGTATGAAGACTACGACTCAGGCAGCAAGCAGGTGAGCCACGTGACGGTTAACCATGGTGTGCCGCTGACGTTCTGGCGATCTGTTGGTCATTCCTATACCGCGTTTGCCACTGAATCAGCCATGGACGAACTGGCTGAGCGCGCCGGTAAAGATGTTGTGGACTTCCGCCTGCAGAACACGAAGGGTAATCCGCGTCTCAACAACGTGATCCGCATTGCGGGTGAGCGCATGCAAGCAATGACGCCCGCAGCAGGTCGCCATCTTGGTTTTGCGGCGCATAACTCCTTTCTTACTGATGTTGCACAGGTGGCTGAAGTGTCGGTAGAAAACAACAGCATCCGGGTGCACAAGGTTACCTGTGTCGTCGATTGTGGCCTGGCGATCAATCCCGACGTGGTTCGTGCGCAGATGGAAGGCGCCATCATGTTTGGCCTGACTGCCGCGCTGCATGGCAATCTCGAACTCAAGAATGGTGCTTTTGCTGAGAGCAACTTCCACGACTATCCGATACTGCGTAACAATGAGGCGCCGGAAGTTGAGGTGATTATTGTCGACAGTGGCACCGAACCTAC
>CAYGNA010000269.1:1537-5937 GCA_964351065.1 uncultured Pseudomonadales bacterium | reverse complement strand
GCTGTCAGGCTCGCATCAACTTTCATGTCACCCGCGCCCCAATCAGTAGCCCGTGTTTTCGCGCTGTTTCTCGCGTGTGCCTTTGGCCGCAGCAAGATCCTGCGCTGCAGCGCTCATCATGAACCCTGCGTCAGAGCCCAGCGTAACAAAATTGAAACCGGCTTCGAGCCGTTTTTGAGTCCACACCAGGCCACCAGTGTGAATACCGACGGGCACCTTGTGCTTTTTACAGGTTTCGACAATTCGAGCGACTGTTGCCAGGTGCAACTCGTTATCTGTATCACCTGCCGGTGGCAAACCAAGCGCCAGCGCCAGGTCCGATGGGCCGATATAGACTCCACCGAGTCCAGGCGTGGTGACAATTTCCTCGAGCTTCTCGATGCCTTCTTTGGTCTCAATCATGACGATACAGGCAATCTCATCGTTGGCTTCTTTGGCATAACCGCGCCCGCCGTAAAGTGCTGCCCTGACAGGGCCAAACGAGCGCATGCCAAGCGGCGGATACATGCAGGCGGAAACGGCAGCCTCGGCCTCGGCCCGATTGTTAACCAGGGGCACGATCACCCCCAACGCGCCGGCATCGAGGACTTTCATGATTTCGGAGGGGTTGTTACCCGAGACACGAACCAGGGGAATGGTCTCTGTGGTTGAGATTGCGGGCAACATGTTGCGGAGGTCACCATAGTCAATAAGCCCGTGCTGCAAGTCGACACAAAGCCAGTCAAACCCGGCGTTGGCCAGCATTTCGGCCGAGTGGGTGTTGGCAAGTGACAGCCAGCCTCCAATGGTTTGCTCTCCGGCCCGCCATTTCTCAAGCGCAGTATTTTTTCGCATCGTTGTTTCCCTCTTTATGGCTTTAATGTCAGCGTTGGTCAGGATTGGTCTGAATTGGATTCCCTCCTCAGGACAAACTGCTAACGGCAAACCCTAGAGTCTCATATCCTGCAATCACCGTCATCGTCCGCCCCAAATCCAGCGTATAATTTTTTGATGCCACAACAATCCTACCAAAACACAGTCAGCCTGCTTGCCACAACAGGCCTGCTGCCGTTTTTGCTATTCACGACAATGGCATTCGTGCAGATTTATCCGGGCTTTGCTGTTAGCGCACTGAATCTTTACTCGACGGCTATTGTGGCGTTCCTCGCCGGAAGCTGGTGGGGATTTGCACTGATGATGAAATCCGTGTCGGACGCAGAGCGAATCACCATATTGCTTGCGAGTAATCTGACAGTGATTTTAGCGGTGGGGATACTGGTCTTTGCGGCGCCCGGCGTTACGGTGTTTGCGCTTGCCGCTTTCTACCCGGCGCTGCTGATGGGCGAGCGCTTTGTGCCTGGACTTTCGAGACAGCCCGCCTACTACCGTAAAGTGCGAATACGCGTCTCAATGGTCGCGCTTGGCACACACTTGCTGACTGGCTGGACATTCTCGCCCGTATAATCGTCGGTAACGGATCTGCGCCCACTTGTTGTAAGCAGTATCTGCAATGCCCCCAATAACAGGCCAGCGGAGCACCCGCCACAGATAACCGATGCGTGTCGATGCCCAGGCCTGCACCGATGCATCAATGCCACGCAGCCAGATCCCGTCTGCCGTACGCAGGTGCAGCACACCAAGCAGGATCTCCCGGTCAAGTGGCGGTTCATCCAGGCTATGTATGTCCACTAGCGCCAGGCGACCATCACTCAGCTTTCGCAGGTGATTGATTTCAAGGCTGCACAGCGGACATTGACCGTCGTAATAGAGCGTATCAAGAGATGTCTTCATCACCCTGCTACGCCGGCCCGCACATCACGGATCATCCGGCTGGCGCATGACCGCGTATGACCAACATGAAAACTCCAACCAGAATAGCGCTGCTGGGCACCGGCATGGCCGCCGCGGCTTTTTACGATCGCTTATCGACCCAGAAAGACCTTGAAATTGACGTCTTTGACAAGTCTCGCGGTATCGGCGGCAGGCTCACCACACGCTATACAGAAACCCATCAGTTTGATCATGGGGCGCAGTTTTTTACCGCCCGGACACCAGCATTCAAGGCGTTTCTCAGAGACACGGGGCACGTGGAACCCTGGACACCCAACATCACGACACTCAGCGCAACCCAGGCGCCGTTCAAGCGGATCTGGTTTGAACCGCACTATGTGGCCACGCCACGGATGAATGGCCTGTGCAAGCAAATGTTTAGTGGCGCAAGGTTAACACTCGGAATGGAAATCGCCCGTGTTGAGCAGAGCGACGCAGGCCTGATGTTGGTCGCAACAGACGGTAGTCGGTACGGCCCTTATCAGCGGGTTGTCAGCAGCGCGCCGGCAGAACAAACAGCGCGGATCTTTTCTGAGGTCAACACCACGCCGTTCCCTGATGTCAGTTTTGACCCCTGTTTTGCCCTGATGCTGCCGCTATCTGCCGCAGACAAATTGCCATCATTTGATGCCGCAGTCGTCAAAGACAGCATCGTCAACTGGCTCGCGTTTACAGATAGCAAACCGGGTCGCGATTGTGCACCCTCATTGATTGCCCATAGTGACGGTGCCTGGGCACGCGCACACTTTGAGCATGATCCCGCTGACGTCAAACAGCAGATGGCAGAGGCTGCTATTGCACTTGCCAACCTCACCCCCCAGACTACCGAAAACGCAATCCTGCATCGCTGGCGCTATGCGAGAACCACACAACCGCTTGGCGAGCCCTACTGGTTGGCTGAAGACCAGCGTCTCGCCGCCTGTGGCGACTGGTGCCTGGGCGATCGCGTTGAAGATGCGTTTACCAGCGGCCGCCTGCTCGCAGGGACGTTGGCAGTCTCAGCCTGAACAGCGGCCAGTTTGCAGACCCGTCTCACTTTTGCTTCGGCGGGGCTATAAATTTACTCGGCAAGTGCCGTGCAGTTTTCGACAGGAGATTTTTCATGCGCTATCTACTGATGGCACTTCTGGTTTTGCCGCTCGGCGCACTCGCGGATCGAGAGCGCGTCACAGGCTACTGGGCAACAGGCGATTCCATTTTTGAAATCTATGAGCAGGACGGGACTCTGTATGGCCAGGTACGGGCACTGAGGGAACCGCGCTATTCTGCCGAGGAAAATCCAGACCTTGCCGGTGAGGTGCGCATGGACCTGAACAACCCTGACGCGGCACTTCAGTCCAGGCCCATCATTGGCCTGCATATGTTCTCGGAGTACGAGTACAAAGGCGGTCAGTGGCAGGGCAAGATCTATGACCCGGAAAGCGGCAATACCTACCAGAGCAAAATGACAGTCAACAGAGATGGGCAGCTTGAAATCCGCGGTTACGTTGGGCTACCCATGTTCGGCCGAACCGCCCAATTCGAGCCAATCAGCGCATGTATGCCCCACATTGTGGAGATGCTGCCGCAGATTGATTCGGCAGATGCCTGCTAGCTGACCCAACCCGAGGGACTCAGCCTCAGCCACTCGTGGCTTTACGGGCGTGGGGCATTTGCTGCGGGATAAAGTGTATTCATCATGCGCCTGATCAGTGGTAGCAGCGCTCTCGAATTGCCAACATCGTCCAGATAACCGGTGTACACCACCACCAGATCCTTGTCGGGATTCACAAGCAGTCCCTGTCCTGCCCAACCGCCCTTGTACATATCGTTGTTATCAAACACGAAATCCCACTGGTAGACATTGTGATCCACCTCCGCCGACGGTGCGCCCCAGCGAGCATTGCGCAGCAGTTCAGGGTTGCCGCCATCTTTGAGCAGGCGAATGTATTCTTCAGAAAAAATCGGTGCTTGCGCCACAAGCCGCCAGCTTGGTGTATGCAGGAGCCCGAAGCGTGCCACGTCCCTCGGCGTCGCCAGCAGCCCACCCCACGCCAGAGGCACCCCATATCTTGGGGCCAGCAGGGCAGCATCGTGTTCAGCGCCCATCTGAGTCCAGATCATTTGGCTGAGGGCATCCTGCAATGGCATGCCTGTGATTTCCTCCACAATCCAGCCAAGCACAAACGTGTTGACGCTTGCGTAGGCAAACGAGGTGCCCTGTTCTGCGTAGCGGTCAATTTTGAGCTGTGGAAGTAGCTCATAGGGATTGTCGGTTTCTTTGTCTAGCTCTTTATCTTCAACGAAGCCATCACCCAGCGCCACTGCCATACGGTAGTAGCAGGATGTCCTGTCTTCATAGTCCTCCCTGCAGTCCAGCCCTGTCGCCATATCGAGAATGTTTCTGACGGTAATCCCTGCAAAAGCAGAATCCTTCAAAGCGGGCAGGTAACGCTCGACTGATGCACTGGTATCTATTCGCCCGGCATCCTCAAGGATGGCGATAAGACCCGCCACGAACACTTTGGTCCCTGACCAGAAAAGTGGTTGTTGTTAAGGCTGCTGGTGTGGGGAGGGCTGGAGGACGGGCTCGCGGACGTTCAGGATGAGAA
>CAYGNA010000269.1:0-1527 GCA_964351065.1 uncultured Pseudomonadales bacterium | reverse complement strand
AGTACGCAAACACAAGCTTTGCGTCTTTCAGCATGACAACCGCCATGGTGGTCATTTCACTACGCTGAAGAAAGTCTGCGAAAGAGACAGCTGTCTCACCAATATCCAGCGCAAAGGCACCTATGCGTGGATCAATGTTGTATTTGAGTTCACGCACCAAACCACCGCGGTAAACGGTGACAGCTGGCATGAAACGCTGGAGGTTCTTGTTGTTCCAGCGCATTTGCGCGCCATTTGCCGTCCACCAGACATCGTTGTCTGGCAAGGCTTCTATCATTGCACGGGTTTCGTCGACGGACGACGCCGATTGAAATTCCCCGGCCTGGGCCAGCGTTGCCATGAGGATGCCAGCCAGTAGCGCTGCGACAAACCCGGCTGAATATCTCACCGTTGTCAGACGCAACCGCTAGCCTCCGGCGCTTGCGTTCTCTATCGCCCGACAGATCCCAATATCCGGCGCAGGTTTCATTTTCACTCGATCGCCAAGGTCCATGACCCGCGGACGCTTTGACGAATAGGTTCGCCATTTTGGCAATCCGCGGCCGTTAGGATCGCCCGTTCTGGCGAAGTTGACCCAGTAGGACTGGATCTTTTCAGTCAGTTTCAGATCGTCTTCATTCGTCGCCAACCAACTTGCATGGGTACCAAACACGTAGGGAATCTCGGCCCCGTGATAAGCGCCAACAGATTTCCAGTGATCTCCTTCACGCACCCGCGTGAGTTGGTAGACATAGGCAGACTGGTTCGCCAGGTCAACCTGGCCCGCCATGTACAGGGATGGACACAACATGTACCCGGCTGTCGTCAACCGGTCCATTTGTGAAAACTCATCCAGACCAGCCAACTGGCCAACGGCCGCTTCCCTGTCGACACCAAACTCTGTCAGATAGTCTTCCAGGCGGGCGCCTTCCGGAATGTACATGCGCCACTCATTGGCGTTGGTTCCTATCATGAGCTGTACGTTCGCCTGCGCCAGATCGGAAAACACCAGCCGGGGATTACGCGGAAGGGCATGACCACCTGCCACCGGGCCATATGAAAGCGCTGGAAAATGTTTCTCGACCCCTGCCAGCAGTTCCTCCCCACTCATGGCGCGCAACGCCTCCAGCCCGTTGGCATCGAGTGCAGCCTGAATCTGCTTGCCAGTTTCAACAAGGTTTTCAAGGGTCGCCTTTGATCGAACTTCAGAACCGGCACTCTGGTGAATCGCGCGCGCAAAGAGCCCCCGGACCGCGGGTGAACTCATCAGGTACCCAATATTTGTTGCTCCCGCTGACTCGCCAAACACGGTCACCCGCGCAGGGTCTCCGCCAAACTCCTCGATATGCTGTGAAATCCATTTGAGTGCAGCAATCAGGTCAAGCAATGCATAGTTGCCAGCAACCCCGTTTTGCTCCGCCACGAGTTCCGGATGCGCAAAGTGACCGAAGACCCCAAGCCGGTAAGGCACCGATACAACAATAACGTCCTGTCGCGCCAGCACGTCGCCCACGTAATCCGGTTCAAATGCCCAACCAGCCTTGTTAG
>CAYGNA010000268.1:2504-5947 GCA_964351065.1 uncultured Pseudomonadales bacterium | reverse complement strand
GTTCTCCTGCCGCGCCCACCGATACCTGGCTAGAACTTTGGGTAGAAGATGAGCGTGACGTCGACCGTGCCCTTGCCGTGGTTGCAACCGCGACCCGGGCGCTTGATCCTGACAAGCGCTGGATCTGCAATAAGTGCCACGAGATCAACGAATCGTCTTTTGATTTCTGCTGGCGTTGCCAGCATGAAAATGAATAAGAAGCGGATTCATCCTGACTCTACTGAATTGGGCCTGACTGTTTTTGTGTGATGAGGTCTCTGGCAACCGCCTCCGCGACCTTAATACCGTCAATGCCCGCTGAGAGAATACCACCGGCATAACCAGCACCCTCCCCGGCCGGATACAAACCCAATGTGTTAACGCTGTGGAAGTCACGGTTTCTGCGAATGGAAATTGGTGAAGAGGTGCGGGTTTCAACCCCGGTGAGTACCGCGTCACCATCCGCAAAGCCTTTAATCTGTTTATCAAAAGCCGGTATTGCTTCACGAATGGCCTCAATGGCGAAAGACGGAAGCACCTCCGCCAGGTTACACAGTTGTACGCCCGGTTTATAGGAGGGAACTACATCACCCAGTTCGGTTGACGCGCGATCTTTCATAAAGTCGCCCAACCGCTGTGCCGGTGCATTGTAATTTGAACCACCCACGGTGAAGGCCAACTCTTCAAGCCGGTTCTGCAAATCAATGCCAGCCAGCGGATGATCCGGGTAGTCTTCTGCCGGGTTAATACCCACCACAATGGCCGCATTTGCGTTGCGCTCGTTGCGTGAATATTGCGACATCCCATTGGTGACAACTTTGCCGGTTTCCGAGGTGGCTGCCACCACGGTCCCGCCGGGACACATACAGAAACTGTAGACACTGCGACCATTGTTGCAGTGATGTACCAGCTTGTAGTCAGCAGCCCCAAGGAGCGGGTGGCCCGCCTGGTCGCCGAACCTGGCGCGATCAATGACCGATTGCCGGTGTTCGATCCGAAATCCAATGGAAAAGGGTTTGGGTTCAATATAGACCCCTTCCTCCAGCAACATGCTGAAGGTCTCACGTGCACTGTGACCGATCGCGAGGATGACGTGATGGCTCATCAGTTGCTCACCACTCGCCAGGGTAACACCGGTCACTTGCCCCATTGCGCCGTGTTCGTCGTCGTCAGTATTGGCGATAGGTGTCCGGTGAAGTCTGGTAACTTTCTGTTCAAACCGGATTTCACCACCCAGTCGAACAATTTCAGCCCGGATGTTTTCCACCATGGTGACCAGTTTGAAGGTCCCGATGTGTGGTTTGCTCAGCCACAGAATTTCTTCCGGTGCTCCAGCCTTCACAAATTCCTCCAATACCTTGCGCCCCAAAAACTGGGGATCCTTGACCTGGCTGTAAAGCTTGCCGTCAGAAAACGTGCCGGCGCCGCCCTCCCCGAACTGAACATTGGATTCGGTATCGAGATTCCCTTTCCGCCACAATCCCCAGGTATCCCGGGTTCGCCTGCGTACATCGCGGCCGCGCTCCAGCACAATGGGCCGGAAGCCCATCTGCGCCAGCAACAGGGCGGCGAGAATGCCGCAGGGACCAAACCCGATAATCAGCGGGCGGTGCTGCCCCTGTCCCGGAAAGTTATCCGGTGCCTGCGCTGGTGGCCGGTAAGTTGTGTCCGGGCTTGGTTTCAGCAATGCCCGATCGCTGATCTTTGCCAGCAACCGGGCTTCGATCGAATTGGGCACCTGCACATCAAGCTGATAAATCAGTTGAATATTGGATTTGACCCGTGCGTCATAGGAACGCTTGTAGACGAAGATGTGTTCAACGTCGGTGGTACCAACACCAAGATACGCCACAACTTTCTGGCGCAAGTCTGCTTCACTATGGTTCAGCGGAAGTTTGATCTGGTTGATTCTTAACATGGAGACATTCTGACGCAATTGAAGCTGTTATGTGAATGTGATTTTTGCTGGTGGAATGTTGCCAGGGATACCTGTCAAAACTGGGTCTGCTGCCGTCACTAGGCTACGAGCCCGGCACAATACCCCGACGACCAGGCCCACTGAAAATTAAACCCGCCCAGGTGGCCCGTAACATCAACCACCTCACCAACAAAAAAGAGTCCGGGATGCTCTTTTGCCGCAAAAGTCTTTGCATTCAACTGCTCCGTACAAACGCCGCCCAGGGTAACTTCAGCCGTGCGATAGCCTTCAGTACCGGCGGGGTGCAGTGTCCAGTTGGCGAGGTGTCCAGCAACTTCGGAGAGTGCGGCGTTGGACCATTCTGCAAGTGGCTTGTCTGCCGATGCGGCCCAGAACAGCGCCTGCAGTTCCAGCACCAGCGCCCTTGGTAGTTTCTCGGCCAGGATACTGCGAAGGATACTGGCGCCCTGGTTTGCCTTTGCTGCCAGCAACAGACCCTCGACATCAACACCGGGAAGCAGGTCAATATTGAGCGCGGCGCCTTCAGACCAGTAGCTGGAAATCTGCAGGATCACCGGCCCACTCAACCCTCTGTGGGTAAACAAAAGCTGTTCGGTAAATGCCTGGGCGCTGCAACTGACAGTCGCCCGGGCAGTAATACTGATGCCTGCAAGGCGCTCACACAGGTCTTTTATGCGCCCGCTAAAAGTGAATGGCACCAGACCAGCCCGGCGCGACGTAACTGCCAGGCCAAACTGCTCTGCGATTTTGTATCCAAGGTCGCTACCACCCAGCGTGGGAACAGAAAGCGCGCCGGTGGCAACTACAAGTGATGTCGACGTGATATCCGGCGCATCATTTCCTGTACCAACCCGGAACTGGCCATCGTCAAAATCGATCCGATTAACTTCAACCCTGGATCTGATTTCAACCGATGCAGTTTCACACTCGGCCAGTAACAGATTCAGAATGTCGGCAGCCGACCGGCGACAGAACAGCTGACCGTGCCGGCGCTCTTCATAGTCGACCTGGTATCGGTCGACCAGATTGATAAAGTCCCATTGTGTATAAGTGCGTAGCGCAAAGTGACTGAAGTGCGGGTTGTCTGAAAGATAGTTGTCCGGTTCAACGTACAGGTTTGTGAAATTGCACCGGCCGCCACCAGACATCAATATTTTTTTGCCTACTTTGTTGGAACGCTCGACTACCAGAACACGTCGGCCGCGAAAACCCGCTGTTAATGCGCACATCAGCCCAGCCGCGCCTGCACCGAGTATCACAACGTCGTAGTCTGATTCTGTTGCCGCTAACGCCAATTAAGGTCGCCTGTTTCGGATCCGGCGCTATCATAAACTGAAACTGTGGCAGGCTGCTGTGGGTTTCCTCTAACACTCACCTTTAGCACAGGCCACACACTTTGAGCGAACTGCAATCGTCCGCGAATTCCTAAGCCTGACCCTGATCTGGATGGACCCGGTCTGGATCGACCCCGTCTGGATGGACCCGGTCTGGATGGACCCGGTCTGGATCGACCCGGTCTGGATGG
>CAYGNA010000268.1:0-2404 GCA_964351065.1 uncultured Pseudomonadales bacterium | reverse complement strand
GTCTGGATGGACCCGGTCTGGATGGACCCGGTCTGGATCGACCCGGTCTGGATGGCCCTGTACCGGACACACATGAACCTCCACCGACAGATGCACCAGGCTCAATGACTCAGGGATTAGTGCTTTGTATTCAGCAGGTGCCAGTGGGTTGTGACCGACCACCGAAATTTGCGCAGAATAAATTTCCGGCCCAATAGACCATACGTGCAAATCTGTGACCCGGGTGTCGCCGTCAGCTTCTATCAATTGATGAATCTTTGCACGGAGGCTCTCCGACGCCTGCCGGTCAAGCAGCACAGCGCTTGTGGAACCCAATAGACCATATGACCACCGCGCAACTAAAACCGCACCAACAATTCCCATTACCGGGTCCATCCAAATGAGCCCAAAATACTTGGCCGTCAGCAGCGCGAAAATGGCGAGAACCGACGTCAGTGCATCCGCCATCACATGGAGATATGCGGACCTGAGATTGTGGTCATGGTGGTCGTGCTGGTGATCGGCGTGATCAGCATCGTGGTGAGGATCGGCGTGATCATCATCGTGGTGATGACCATGGTGATGGTGATCATGACCGTGATCATCTACACCCAGAATGAAAACGCTGGCCCCATTCACCAGCAAGCCAAGCACAGCAACCACAATGGCCTGGTTGAACACAATTTCGACCGGGTTGAGCAACCGCAAAACGCTTTCAAACGCCATAAAGACAGCAAAAATCGCCAGCAACACCGCGCCAGTAAAACCACCCAAAGCATTCACCTTGCCGGTGCCGAAGCTGTATTGACTATTACGCGCATTTCGTCGCGCATACGCGTATGCAAAAGCGGTGATGCTCAGGGCTACGGTATGGGAAGCCATGTGCAGCCCATCAGCCAGTAACGCCATCGAGCCAAAAAGCACACCTGCGCTTATCTCCACCGCCATCATGACGGCAGTTATCCCAATCACGATCAACGTGCGAGATTCACCAGGTCGTCTTCGGTCCTGAGCGAATGTGTGATCGTGATGCCAGCGCTCGATATTGTCGTCATGCATATTCTTTGTTACCTGTTACGGGGTTGTCTTGAAAGTAGGACAATTTACTTCAATACTGGCTACACACTTTGAGCGAACTGACAACGCTTGCCAACACTCGCTCCAAAGCTCTCTCCAAAGCTCTCTCAATTACTCTCCCACACTCAACACTTGGGCACACATAGACCGCAACCGAACGATCGGTAAGCCGCGGCAAAGTTACTCGGCGGGGTCTGCTTACACGAATCAGGGATGCAGCCTCACTTGCTGAACTGTCAAATCAGCTACAAACCGAGCCTTGGCAATGCCTCGTTCCCAATTCGTTTATAGCAATACTCCAGACGTTGACTATACAAAGGCTCTCGACGCTCGTTCAAAACCCCAGACTCGTCCAGCCGCTCCGTACCGATCGACCCACAACATCAGGCTTCTCTTATACGTTTATTGATCTATTCGGCGGTGTGTTTCCATCTCTAAGTTCACTGCCTGTGCGTCTGCGATCTTTTCGTTTACACAATTGGTGAATGGGCTTATAAAGATCGTTCACGATAATAAGAAACCTCTATGAAGCATCCACGGTACTTCCTGCTGAAAAAACCTCTGCTCGCAGCTTTTCTTGCTTTCGCGGTTTTTAACGCACAGGCCGCTTCCCTGGTCGTCAGCATCCGCTATGAGACCGACAACCAGAGCATGTGGGGTACTGGAGATGCGATCACAAAAAATATCTACGAAGACCTGACTGAATCCTTCGTGCTGAATGAAGACCTGGGTCTCGTGAGCCTCTATTCATCGATTCGGACGGGTGTCGAATTCGAATTTGAATTGGGTTCGGGTGAGGTTGATGCGGTGCTTGATTACACATCCGGCGTGGCCTTTAACTACTCCGACCTTGTCCCCGGTGCGCTGGTAGAGTTTCGGGTCGTCAATGAGTTTGATGACGGTGCGCTGTTTACTGATTTTCCGGAGATTGAGCTGCGCGCAGATCTTGTACTGGACGTTCTGGCTCGTATTAACGACGCTGCGATTTTTGATATGGGTCTTGATCGTGGAACTTTTACCAAACTGACGGCGAATCCGCAGCGGCTGGTTGGGCTCAATGTAGATGGCGATGGCAAATTTGAGATACTGCCCCTGGTGCGCGCTGTGTCCGGCGCCAGAACGGCGTTACAGGATACGGCCAAAAGCCTTGGCAACCTTGCCAGTAATTTGTCTGACGCTGAAAAGCAGAGACGGAAAAAAGACGAGGAAAGACAGGAAGACGATCGCAATCGCGAACTCGATAATCTGCAGGAAATTGCAAAAGCCGAGGCAGACAAGGAGCCAAAGCAGAAAAATGCGATTCGCTTTCTGGGTGCTGCCGCCGATGCGGTAACGGCGTCCGCACGAC
>CAYGNA010000267.1:4189-5948 GCA_964351065.1 uncultured Pseudomonadales bacterium | reverse complement strand
AGGTGGTGCATCTTGAGGCCCTTCTGTGCTGCGATCTGCCGCAGCCCCGGTAGCGAGGCGGCCATTTTTCGAGTTACTGAGACAGGTTGGGCCATCACCTGTGGCGCTCTAACGAATGTGTTGGTCATTGTGATCGCTGCCTCAAAATGCTTTTACCGATACTACCGCAAATTGAATTACGGGAGATGGACAAGAAGCGGCCAGGAGAAAAAGAAGACGGCCGGGAAACGCAACCTTTACCCGCCAGTTCAAAGTCGCGTGCCGTATCCCAGAATCCCGGCTCGCTCAAAAAATTCATCCCATTCGTCTTGTGTTAATAAACGCGGCTCACCCAGTTGACAGGACAATTGATACTGGCGACACATGATTTCAAGCCGATGGGCCAGAGTGACTGCGCCCACCAGGTCTTCACCACGTGCGATCATGCCATGACTCCCGAGCAGGCAGGCTGTACGGTCGGTCAGCGCACGCGCAGCATCGGTCGCAAGTTGCTCACTGCCAAAGGTTGAATAGGGAACGCAGGGTACGTCAGTGCCACCAAATGTACCTACCAGGTAGTGAAATCCAGGCAAAGCCCGGCGTTGGCAGGATAGCGCAACGCAGTAGTCAGAATGGGTGTGCACAACCGCGTTGGCTTCAGCGTGCGAGGCATAAATTGCCGCGTGCATGTGCCACTCACTCGAAGGCTTTTGAGCCGTGTTCCATTTGCCTTCAAGGGAGACAAAAACAACCGAATCACTGGTGATGTTGCCAGCGGTCGCGCCAGCAGGTGAGATCAGCATGCCATCGACAAACCGGCAACTCAGGTTCCCCGAGGCGAGTTCGTTAAGGCCAATGCTTTCAACATGCCGATACTGCTGCACCAACGCTTCCCGCAGTTCAGCTTCAGTCTTCGAACCCGAGTCCATGTCGCCTATTCCCTTCTTAACCACTAACCAGGAAGTGTATCAGGCTGCGTCCGAAGGCAACTCAGGAAGTCTTCGCGATTGACGTAACACCCTGTCATTGTCCGGTGACCCTGGTAGCTGGTTCTGCCATGCAGCAGTCGCCAGTTATCAAACACAATCAACTCACCTACCGCCAGTTGTGTCTGCCATTGCATCGTCGGGTCATTGGCCAGGAGATCAAACGCCCGCAGTGCATCATAAAATGCAGTCATCTCTGGTTCAGGCAACCACAGGGGGGCCCGGTCGTAGTTATTGAAGCTGATTTGCAGCAGATTGCCAGCGCTGTCCCGTCGAACGATTGGCCGCGTGGCCTGCAGGTCAACACCATCACCGCGATAACGCCCCGTCACACCGACTTTTTCAAGCATCCGGCGGTGTTCAGGTGCAAGTGCCTGGACAATGCGAAACCCATCCACCAGCACAGAAAGGCCACCTTTCGCCGCATATTCAAGGCACAGGAGAAGCTGCAGCCCGGGCGCATCTTCACTGTAGGTACCGTCGGTGTGAGGGCGAAGATCGCCCGCGCTATACGCAGAATCTGCCATGGCACCGTCTTCGCTGAACGTCCAGACATCGCCAAACACTGTCCGGCGCACGTACCCAATTGCATTCGCCAGCAACAGGACGCTGTCCTGCAAGGCTGGCACCTCCTGAATTCGGCAGAAACCCAGCGTTGATAACCGACCGAGCAGAGTTTGAAGCCCTGTGGGCCGGCATTCAGTCCCCAGGAACAGGTCTTTCCAGTTAACAGGTATCTCGTTGGCGGCGACGACAGTTGCATCCCAGGTCAACGGCGTGGGCATCATCTGGGT
>CAYGNA010000267.1:2408-4179 GCA_964351065.1 uncultured Pseudomonadales bacterium | reverse complement strand
CGACCCCCTGCCCAGCACCCGCGCCCGCCGCGCCGCCACTAGCATCCCAGGGCACCGGCGGCGGCATCATCTGGGGGCCTCGAACGGCAGTTCTGAGGGATGCAGCGGCATGGCAGGACGGCGAATGCGTATCTGGCCATTCAATGACAAGATCACCCGCTTCTGTCAAAGAAACATGGCTCGGGCGGATGTGCGGCGAAACTGCCGCGGTGAAAGTCTCTCGCTGGTTCGTCTCAGGATTCCAGCTGGATATATCTGACGCATGATCGCGCAGCCAGAACCAGGTGAAAGTGGCACCAGATCCGTCTTCCCATTCGACCTCAATCGAATGATCTCCAGAGTGAATATCGGTGATCCGCACTTGTATCCTCTTGGCGACGACAAACGGCATATTGTAGCGCACCGATCTGCTGGTAGAAGGCAGCGATCAGATCAAGGAACGGGATTTCAGCCTTTGACGAGCCTGAGGAGGTGAGACAGCGATCAGTTGAACAATGGCAGCAGAAGGTACCCGCCGAACGCGGCAAGGGCCAAAAGGCTGGACACATCAATTCTGGTAGTTCGAATGCTCATGAAGCGCATACTAAAGCGGCGTACTTAGGTCGTGAAGTATCGATTCTCGATATCGATATAACAAAATCAGATAAAACACCTGAAATGTCGACTAATCGAACTGCAGACTCACCCAAAGTGTTAACGGGACGACAAGCGCCCAGAGCAGAAGGCCCTGCATCAGCACCGTGCCCCGCAACTGCCTTAAAGTTTCACGGGTGATTTCACTTCCAATACAGAACAGGGCAATGACAAGCAGCGCCTTGCTGACGATACCCGCTGCCTGTGGTATCACTGCCGGTAGTGACACAAAGGAACTGATTACCGACGCTGCGACAAACACCAGAATAAATCCCGGAATTCGGAGTTTTGCCTGCGGCGCCTTCTCAGAGAGCGAAAAAACCAGCATCAGCGGTATCAGCCAAAGTGTCCGGCCCAGCTTGAGCGTGGTCGCCACGCTCGCCGCCTCCTCGCCATAGATCGCAGCGGTGGCAACCACAGACGATGTGTCATGAATAGCCATCGACACCCAGATACCAAATTGTGACTGCGTGAGCGACAGGTATTCGCCAATGATGGGAAAGGTAAACAGTGCAGCCGCGTTAAGCAGAAACACCAGCGCCATTGCCATACCTGTCTGATCAGAACGTGCCTTAACGATGGGGGACAGTGAGGCGATCGCCGTGCCGCCACAGATGGCTGTACCCGCCGAAATCAGTTTGCTGGACGCGGGTTCACTACTAATCAACCTGCCGAGTACCAACCCGACCGCCAGGGTCAACACCACATAAAGGCCAATAACCAGCGCAAAGTCACCACTCAGTTCAAGCAGGTAGCCTGCATCAAGCTTCAGCCCCAGCAGCACAATCGCGGTTTGAAGCGCGTATTTGCCGTAGGCTGACGCGCCGGGGATAAGCGTTCTGTTCATGGCAACAGCAACCAATGCCGCTGTCATCAGCGCAATCGCAGGATTGCCGAGGTAGACAAGGCCGGGTAGGAGAACCATGGCAAGCAGGACGCCAGACTGGTCTTTGATGGCAGATAACTGCAAGGACTTGGCTTCTTATTACATTTGTTTCTAAAGCTATAACATTTGATTCTAAAAACCAAGTGAGGTGTGAAATCAACATCGGGGGACAGAAGCACCTTGCCTCTGTCCCCCGTTTTACAGCTAGCGGAAACGCCAGGTCAACTCAGCGTAGTAGTATGCTCGATCGTT
>CAYGNA010000267.1:0-2398 GCA_964351065.1 uncultured Pseudomonadales bacterium | reverse complement strand
GTCTGCACACAGCAGCAGTACGGTCAGGATAGTACTCGGCATCCAGCACGTTTTGACCGTTCAGGGTAAGACTCCAGTGCTCGGAATCAATGCCCATTCGCGCATCAAGCCTGTCAACACCATCCAGCCCCAACGGGTTTGCACTCAGCGAGCCCCAGCCACCATTTTCGTGGGTGTAGGTTAATGTTGCCTTGAACATTGTGTCTGTAAAGCCGGCAATGGACAGAGGCTGACGCCAGGTCAGGTTACCCTTCACCTGAATCGGGCGGACAAAGTTGAGATTGGCCCCCAGCAGTGCCGCTTCTGCAGCAGATACGGAAGGCGAAATCTCGGTGACCTTGCCCATCTGACGTGACCAGCCAAGGCCGCCCAGCAAGCGCGCGCCCTTGTTGCCAACCGGCACATTGAACGTGGACTCCAGTTCAACGCCCCAGGCACGGATTTCACCGACGTTATCGATAAAGAATGCCTCGGGTGACTGCAGACCTGCCTGCCCAGCACCGTTCACAAGAATGGGTGCACCTGTTGCATCAAAGCCCAGCGAGTCGCCGGTCACCGGATCAAGATACGGGCAGTCCTGTGGACAACCGTTGGTGGTCGTGTCCAGGAAATCCTGGTAGTAGACAATAAAGGTTGATGCATTCAGCTTGAGCATGCCGTCAAACCAGGCGGTCTTGGTACCAATCTCATAGCTTACCGAATCTTCTTCATTGTAAATCGGTATGGTTGGATAGGCATCAGAATCACGCCCCGCACCGAGGTTCAAGCCGCCGTGGCGATAGGATGATCCAAACTTGAAGTACGCCATCGCCTCATCCAGTACGCTGGAGGAAACATCAAAACGCCAGGCTGCAGAAAAACCCCAGGGCACGTTTTTGTAGTCGTTCTTTGCCTTCACGTCGAGGATAGGATCGGGGCCGACATTGGGTGTAAAAGTAATCACGTAACCATCAACCTTGTCTTTGGCGTAGCGAACTTCGCCTGACAATGACAGCGGCATGTTGCTGAAGTCGTAGTCAACCGAGCCATAGACTGCCCATGAATTATTTTCGGTTTGCCAGTCACGAATGCTCGAGGTTGCCACTGTCTGACCACCTGCTGAAAACGCATTGATCTGTTCCCTGGTGGTCATCGAGTAATAGTCAACGCCAACAAGGTACTCAAGTGCACTGCCCGTGGTAGAGACAAAACGAAATTCCTGGAACAGTACATCCGCGTCAACCCAGGTCTCACCCATACGAGTTGAATTCGTTGCGGTGGTCAGGTTTGCAATTGAGTAATCGGAGTCTTCCAGGCGGTAGACGTCGCGGACACGCTTGTTGGTCACTGACGTAATCACACCTGCATCCATAACATAGTCCACCGTCAGCGCATGGTTGTTGATGTTGGCATTGGCGCGGTGTGGCGTGTTGATGGTGGTCTGAAATGGGTCAGGTTGCTGTGCCGGCGTTCGAAAACGCTGGCGAATACCCGGCACATAGTTTTCTGTAGAGCGGTCAAATGAGTAGTAAATCTTGAGCTCATCACTTGGCGTCGCCAGCAAACCGATTCGACCGTGGTCAAACTCGCCTACATCGATCGCACGACCAGCCTGGTCCTTGTAGAAACCACCGTCATTTTCGTCATGCAGGTAACTAACCCGGGCACTGAACATGTCATTGATGGGCAGATTGGCAATCGCCTCAACGCCCTTGTATTGGTTCTCGCCACCCATCAGGCCAAGTTTGAAGTCCATCTCGTCACCCGGGCGGCGCGAGATGATGTTCATTGCACCACCCAGCGAATTTCGGCCGTAAAGAGAACCCTGTGGTCCACGCAGTACTTCGACTTGCTCCACATCATAGGTATCCATGCGTGCAAAGCTACGGCCACCCAGGCTCTGGCTCGCAAAGTAGGCGCCGTTGCGATAGAACCCGGTTGCAGATACTGAGGATCGGTTACGCGACTGTCCTGCACCGCGAATGCTTGGTTCCATCAGGTCGGAACTCGCTGCTTCCACGATAGTAATACCCGGAATCAGGTCGGTCACATCACGCAGATTAAAGATACCGCCGGTATCCTCAATCATTGATTCAGTAATAGCCGCGGCAGAACCAGGCAGGTCCTGCAGTCGTTCTTCCCGCTTACGTGCGGTCACGACAATCTCTTCAAGATTGGCGTTAGTGTCGGCGCTGAACGCGGGTACAGACGGCAGCGCGAGTACTAATGGCGATATGGCAAAAAGATTCCGAAACCAGAATCCGGATGGTTTTCCAGTGAGCATGTTGTTCCCCCAACGTGTCAATTTTTGCCCCGTTATGAGGCGCGCTAATTGATACATGCAGATATACGGCAGTCAAACAAAGATATTTTGTGATCAAGCCAAATTTGGTTTGTTTGTCTCGGAACAGCCCAATAA
>CAYGNA010000266.1:0-5954 GCA_964351065.1 uncultured Pseudomonadales bacterium | reverse complement strand
AGATTTCTCCATTCCGCGGCTAACGCCGCTGCAGTCGAAACGACGGCTGTGCAATCATCCCGACCAAAGGCTAGTTTCTCTCGTCACCGCGACCGAAGGCTAGTCTCTTCCCCCGTCATCTCGACCAGAGGCCCGCAGGGCCGTAGCGGAGAGATCTCTCATACAACAGTGTGATTTCTTCACTCCACTACCCAACCATTCGGCCGCACTGCTCCGGCCGAAATGTCGATGTGAGATTTTGACCGCACGCGACACGTGGATCGAAATGACTAGGCGCTGGCAAGCGATGGCGGCAATGCCGGGTTTGCCGGCAAATGAGCAAACCTGGCCGCATCTCGATGCAGACGCCAGGCGTCCACAATGGGACCCAGTTCCGTGGGTGACGCACCGTGCAGGATGACGCCATCGCACCCGAGGTCAAACTGGTTCTGGATTGCTGCGACACATTGGGCAGGCGAACCCATGGCGGCCGGCGCCAGCCAGGATTCGGGAATCAGTTCTGCAACCTCGGTTAGCTCTGTTGTGGTTGCTTTCTGATCCAGTGCGCCCTGGAAGTTACTGACGATGGGCGCAGCCCGAAACTCCTTCAGCACTTTCGGATCCCAGTCATTGGTTTTCACCATTAAATCGCCATAAGCCTGCAAATAGGTCGCCATTCGCCCAACAGTTTTCTTGAGCTGCACAGCTTGTGGCAGGTGATCACCAATAGTGGCAAGGCACGCCCAGACCCGCACATCATCGGGATTCCTGCCGGCAGCAACCGCCGCCTCCTTGACAGTTTTGACACAGCGAGCCGTGGTTTCATCGGTAAAAAATGTATGCAGAATGACCGCATCAAACGCGCGTCCTCCCAGGGCCAGTGAGTTGGGCCCAAACGCGGTAAAACTTAAGGGAATGTACTCGTCAAACGCGGGATCGAGGCGCAGCACCGGATATCGCCCTGCCGGCCCGTCATGTCGCACTATTGTTTCGCCACGAAACAGGCGACGCGCAAGGCCAACAAAATCCTCAAGCTGCGCCGTCTTGATACGGGGCAAGCCAAAAGCATCGAACATGGGATCAATACCACGCCCGAGGCCAAGCGAAAATCGCCCTCCGGTGAGAAAATGCATGGTGGTCGCATAGGCACAGGTCACAATGGGGTGGCGTGTGTTGTGGTTGGTTGCCGCAGTAGCTATTCCAATACGATCCGAGATGGCCCCTACCGCGCCTGACAGGGTAGCGGCTTCCTTGATGTTAAACCGCTCGGAGATAAAGCATGCGCCCATGCCCATGGCCTCGGCGGACTTGACCTCATCAATCAGGTCCCGCGGTGATCGCGGCGCACCGGCAAGAGTATAAAAGCCGATTTCGTTCATCTGGTTCACGCGGGCCCCCTTCTGCTGCTACATTGTTGTCATGAAAATTGAGAGTAACAAAAGAGAGTAACGTAAGTGTCCTTTAACGTTCATCCCATCACCCCGTCGATTGGGGCAGAAATTGACAATATTGATCTTGGCGCATTGTCCGAAAACGATGTCGCCGACATCTTCGAGGCATTTAAACGCCACCTGGTGCTGGTATTCCGCAACCAGACACTGACCCGCGAGCAACACAAGGCGTTTGGTCGACTGTTTGGTGAACTGCACCTGCACCCGGCCAAAACCAATCTGGGGCTGCCCGGTGACCCCGAGATTTTTGACATCAACATAACCGCAGAGACAAAGGTAGCCAATGGCGAGGCCTGGCACACTGACCTGTCCTGCGACCCTGTACCGCCAAAAGCTTCAGCGCTCTACATCACCGAGGTGCCACCTTCCGGCGGTGGTGACACATTGTTTGCAAATATGATTGATGCATTTGAAACCCTGTCCGCGCCAGTCCGCAAGATGCTGGAAGAACTGACGGCATTTCACAGTGGCGAAAAGGATCTGCGGGCTTATGGCGTAAAGCTCAGACCCGGCCAGACCTATCCGTCAGCCATTCATCCGGTAGTCATCCGTCATCCGGATACCGATCGCAGGCTGCTATTTGTAAACGAATCGTTTGTGGAAAAGATTAACGAGGTCAGCCCCCGCGAGAGTGAGGCCATACTGACCATGCTCTATCGCCACGTCGAGGCGGGCACCCGATTCCACTGCCGGGTTCACTGGCAGCCGGGTACATTGGTGCTGTGGGATAACCGCGCTGTGCATCACCATGCGGTGTGGGATTACTACCCGGAGTCGCGGCGCGGCGAGCGGGTAACGATCAGAAGCGAGCAGCCACCCTCTCAATAGCAACCGTCCCCAAAGCCAGGTCCGCCGGTTGCAACAACTGCCAATAAGTGAATAATCAGGGGCTCGCAAAACTCCCTGGTAAGACCCCATGCTAATGACCGCGCCAACCGGCAGCGACTATGCCGAATCCCGTCAACATGAAGTGCGCAAGGCGCGCATGATGATGGTAGACGGCAGCCTGACCGCCAACACTGAAACCACCGAAGCCGGCAGCAGCGCCCGCGTCCTGAACCAGGGCTACTGGGGATTTGCCTCTGCCCCAGGCATGGATGATGCAACTGCAGGCAGGGTCGCCAAAAAAGCGGCTGACAATGCGCAGGCGATGACCAGCTTTGGTGGTCGCGAAAAGCTAATCATGCCCGACGACTCACATGTAGGAGAGTATGGATTTAACGGACGCCCACCGATGGGACAATCCGAGCGCATTGAAATGCTGGAATCCCTCTCGGCGCTCTGCAAACGCAAGTATCCTGATTTGCGCTCCTCCCGCTTCATGTTTCAGGAAGAAAATCACGCGAAACGCCTGGTCACCAGCAACGGCAGCCAGGGCCTGGTCCAGATCAATCGCGCTGCGGTTTACCTGATACTCACCGCGGAAGATCAACACGGCCAGCCTATTGAGCTCTACCAGTCCATCTCTGGCAAAGGCGGTCTCTCCGACCTGCAACTCACCATGTCGCAGCTGGAATCCGCCCTGGATGACCTCCATGAACACATTCAGGCGAAGCGGTATGCCATCGCCCCCCGTGGGGGTGAGCAAACCATTGTTCTCTCACCGGAACTGGCAGGCATGCTGGCACACGAGGCCATGGGCCACCCCTGTGAGGCGGATATCGTGCTGGGCGGTGCGGTGACAAGCCACCTCGTAGGAAAACCCGTCGCCAGCGAACTCATTACCATGGTGGATTTTGCCCACAGCTTTAACGGCCAGGAATTGATGATCCCCGTCTACCTGGACGACGAGGGCACGAAGGCAACCGATGCTGTGCTGATCGAAAATGGCATTTTGAATCAGTTCATGACCAGCCGGGAGACCGCGGGCAAACTTGGCATTACCTCCACCGGCAATGCCCGGGCCTACAACTACAACGATGAACCCCTGGTGCGTATGCGCAACACGGCTATTTTGCCTGGCACCAGCAAACTTGCTGACATGATTGCCGGGGTTGAGGATGGCTACTACCTGATGAAAACAGGCAATGGACAGGCCGATTCGACCTCGGAATTCATGTTTGGTATTGAACTCGCCTACGAGATCAAGAACGGCAAACTGGGTAAGGCAATCACCAATACCACCGTATCAGGCACGGCCATTGATATGCTGAAAACGGTTGACGCGGTTTCAGATGACATGCACTGGGAATGTAATGGCTACTGCGGCAAGAAACAGCCAATGGTGGTCTCGCTTGGTGGCCCGGCTATCCGCGCGCGTGCACATCTGGGCGGTGAGTAAACTCTAAGGGCATAAAATGGATATCAAAAAAATTGCGACGGCTGCGCTGGAACAGATGCTGCAGGCCGGGTTTGACGAAGCACAGGTCAGTGTTTCAGTACGGTCACAGGACGAACTGAATATTGCCCACGATGAGGCAAGCCTGCTGCGCAGCACCGAGGACTACCAACTTGCCCTCATGGGTATTACCAACCGAAGGAAAGCTGCCACTTCCCTGACCGACCTGGACAGTGGCGCTGTAGCCGAAGCAATTCGTCTGCTCGCTGAGCGTGCAACCCTGGCACCACAGGATGACGCCAATACGGTGTCCCGTGATCAGCACGGCACCTTTGTCCAGGGCCCGCAGCGCAGTGACCTTGCCCTGCTGACACAGAAGACCAAAGAATTGTTGGCCTGGCGCGCGGCCAATACACCGCGCATGCATCTTGAGGAAGGTGGCGCGGCGCACCAGTTACACCAGGAGGTTCTCTTGACCTCTGGCGGTACCGAGCTAACCTCGTCCATCGGTTTCTACCAATTGCTGGCGATGGGCACAGCCGCCGAGGGTGAAAAATCGAGTTCGCTGAACTACGCGGGTGGTGTCACCAATGACCCGTCAACTGCACACGCCACGGATCATTTTGGAATTGGCGTGATGCTGCGGGAGACCGAACAACAAATCGAAACCTCATCGTTTGAAGGCAAATTTGTGGGTGATGCGATTCTCGCCCCAACCGCGGTCGCCGATCTTGTGCACTGGTTGCTCGGTCAACTGGGTGATGGCGCCCTGATTGCCAATGCCTCGGTTTATCGTGACAGGGTTGGCGACAGTATTGCCTCCCCCCTGCTCACCCTGGCAAGTCGTTTCGACGGGCCAGGTTCGGCACCCTATACAGGTGACGGCTGCCTGACACCCGCCTTTGAGGTGCTCACCGCCGGCAAGCTTACACAGCTCCTGCCGTCTCTCTACGGCAGTCGAAAGACCAGTATTGCACACGTCCCAACAGGCTCTGGCTGGACGGTTGATGCAGGTGAAACCCCCTTAAGCGAACTGGTGAGTTCTATCGAGAAGGGCGCCATTATCAATCGCTTCTCGATGGGTTCTCCCGGGCCGAATGGGGATTTCTCTGGCGTGATCAAAAACAGTTTCAGCATCGAAAATGGCAAGCGGGGTGGCGCCCTGGCGGAAACCATGGTCTCTGGCAACATGGCAAAAATGCTGATGAGTATCAGCGGTATATCGCAGGAACTTCTGGATCTGGGCAACGAGGCATTCCCCTGGATCAGGGTACCCGGTCTGCACTTTTCATGAGCCTCTGGAAGCGTCATTACATTAACAAAAGAGCGCGGTGACAATGCCCCCTACCCTGATCAGCAACCCTGCCGATGTGACAACAACCTGGTTAAACGAGGTGCTGGTGCATTCGGGCGCGACCGGGCGCGTCGAGGACTTCACGGCAACATCAATTGGCACGGGCCAGGTGGGCGAAAATGTCCGCTTTGAGCTTGTCGGTAGCGATGTCCCGGTTAGTCTCGTCGGCAAATTCCCGTCGGCTGATGAGGTTAGTCGCCAGACCGGGATTGCGCAGAAGAACTACCTGCGAGAAGTTTTCTTCTACAACGAGATCCAGGAAACGGTAGACGTGCAGACGCCACGGGTGTTGTTTGCCGACGTGGATGAGGCATCCCACAACTTTGTCATCGTGATGGAGGATCTCGCGCCGGGTGTGCAAGGTGATCAGCTTGCCGGGTGCACTGCAGACGAGGCGGCACTGGCGCTGGAAGAACTTGCCAAACTCCAGGGACCAAGATGGGGCGATCCATCCCTGCTTGAACACCCGCTACTGGTTAGTGCGTCTTCGAATCCCAACGATCTCAAGATGATCTACCAGATGCTTGAGCCAGGCTTCGGGGAGCGCTACACCAGCCGACTGAACCGCGATGAGATCAGGATGGTCAACCTTGTGGGTGGCGTGCTGGAACGCTACAACAATATTTATACCGGGCCGCCTGGCCTGATCCACATCGACTATCGTCTCGATAACATGATGTTTGGCGGGCCTTACCCGCTTACCGTGGTGGACTGGCAGTCGATCTCAACGGGATGTCCGGTTGCCGATGTGAGCTATTTCCTTGGCACATCGCTGTTGCCTGAAATTCGTGGCCGGGAGGCGCGCCACCTGCTGCGCCACTACCTGGGCAAGCTCAAAACCTATGGCGTTCAGATCAAGGAAGAAGACTGCCTGACCTGGTATCGCAACTAC
>CAYGNA010000265.1:0-5997 GCA_964351065.1 uncultured Pseudomonadales bacterium | reverse complement strand
TAAACAGCCCACCTGGATTTGCGGCGCTGGTAATCCGGGAGCTCAGCCAGTTGTCGGGTACAACTTTTACCGAAGCAATTGATCGCTTCAGCAGGATGGCGGGCCAGGATGTTACCGCAGAATGCTCGATGATCCTGAAGGCAATTGCGCTGGTGCTGACCAAAATCTCGAACGACCTGCGCTGGATGGCGTCAGGCCCGCTCTCAGGTCTGAACGAGATCGAACTCCGTGCACTGCAGCCCGGTTCCTCAATCATGCCAGGCAAGGTTAATCCCGTTATTCCTGAGGCAGTGCTGATGATTTGCGCTGAGGTGATTGGCAATGACGCCGCGGTCACCATTGCTGCCCTATCTGGCAACTTCCAGCTAAATGTGATGCTGCCGCTCATTGCTGACAAACTCCTCGGCGGCATTTCGCTGCTAACGGGCGCCATTCAAGCGCTGGCGGGTACCATTGCCGACTTCACGGTAAACGAGACGCGTCTGGCTGAGCAACTGGGCCAGAATCCGATCCTGGTAACCGGGCTGAACCGGGCAATTGGGTATGAGGCTGCAACTGCGATCGCCAAGAAAGCCTATGCATCTGGCCGATCCGTGCTTGATGTTGCGGAAGAGGAGACGGATATCGCGCGGGCGGATCTGGAGATGCTGCTGGACCCGCGGCACCTGGCAAATCTCAGCGTTGACGATTAGCCGCTATGGTCTTTGGCTGGATAGTGTCCAAACACCAAGCATGCAGTCAGTCATTAATTAACGTTCTGATAGTGCCGCAGCCCTGGCGCGCTTCAGGGGTTTCAGAATATAGTCCATTACGGTCTTGCGTCCTGTCAGAATATCCACTGTGGCAACCATACCGGGAATGATTGGCAGGGGAGCAGCCGCGGTGCCGAGATGGTTTTCGGTAGTTCGTACCTGGATTTTGAAAAAATGCTCGCCACGCTCGTCGATGATGGTATCAGCGCTTATCAGTTCGAGTACTGCATCGAGACCACCATAAATAGCAAAGTCATAGGCAGTTAGTTTCACCGTTGCGGCCTGACCCGGGTGAATAAACGCAATATCTGATGGCCTGATCCTCGCCTCGATCAAGAGCGTATCGTTGGCAGGGACAATTTCAACCAAATCCATGCCAGGCGGGAGTACGGCCCCGTGGGCGGTAACCAGAATTTGTTTGACAGTTCCATCGACAGGCGAGCGAACGTCGGTGCGATTCACCCGGTCTTCCAGTGCCAGGTTTGAAATCGACAGCCTTGAAAGCTGGGTCCGCGCCTCATTGAGTTCGGACTGTGCCTGGCGTCGAAACTGTTGGTGTCGCTCGGCGATCTTTTCTTCTGCCTCGGCGATTACGGCTTCAGCTTTCGGAATCGCAAACCGGACGATCTGCAGTTCGCCGACAGACTCGTTAACCGCAATTTGTAGCCGCAGGAGTTCCACTTTTGAGACCGCACCAGTCTGAACCAGGGGCTCGGTGATAGCGAGTTCCTGGCGTGCCAGGTCTGCATTGCGCGCAATTTTTTGTTCCTGGGCCTGTAACTCGGCGAGAGCCTGGCGCTGTTGGCGAAGTTGCTGTTCCAGGATATCCAGTGAGGATTGCAGTTCACCCTGGCGTGCTTCATAAAGCCGCTGTTCTCGCTCGATCAGGTCTTGGTGCTCGGGTGGAAAATTTTCCGGTGGAATGAACGACTGACCACTAATTTCGGCGTCGATCCGGGCGATAAGCGCAATCAGCGCGTAGGAACTGAGTCGACCCTCGTTGTAGGAGGAGGCAAAGCGCGTATCGTCCAGCCGCATCAGGTTTTGTCCTGCTGCAACACGATCACCCTCGCGTACCAGAATTTCGGCGAGGATGCCGCCTTCAAGGTTCTGCACCACCTGCAATTGGCTGGAAGGTATAACCCGGCCAGCAGCATGGGCAACTTCATCTACAGTGGCCAGATTGGCCCACACCAGGCTGATGATGATGAATGCTGCGGAAATCCACAGAATCAGGTGCGCGCCAACGGGTAACGACTCAACCGCTGCTGCATGGGTGTCTGGCATAAACTGGATATCGTCACGATTCTTCGCCATCAGGATCGACCCCCTGACAGTGCTGCAAGCACGGTGTCGCGTGGTCCATCTGCAACAATCGCTCCGTTGTTCATCACGATCAAACGATCGACCAGCGAGAGCATGGAGGTCTTATGGGTGATCAGCACAAGTGTGCGGTCAGTGAGGTAGCTGGCGAGTTGTTGCTTGAACTGACCTTCGGTGGTGTTGTCCATGGCATTGGTCGGTTCATCAAGCAGGGTTAAAGGTGCGCCGGCAACAAACGCCCGGGCGATGGCAATCGCCTGGCGCTGTCCACCAGACAGGTTGGCGCCTCGTTCACCAATGACCATGTCAAAGCCTTCCGGGTGCTGGTTAACAAACTCAAGCAGACCAGCAAGTTCTGCAGCGTGCAGCACAGTGGCGTCATCAGCCAGGGGTGCGCTCATTACAATATTCTCTCGTATGGTCCCATTCATCAGCATGACGTCCTGGGGTACGTAGTTGATGTTCCGACGCAGGTCGATGGGGTCCAACTGATTAATGTCTGTGCCCGACACCAGAAGACTGCCTTCTGTCGGTGGATAGAATCCAAGAATCAGTCGTCCTAACGTGCTCTTGCCCGATCCCATGCGACCAATTACGCCAACCCGCTCGCCGCTCGCGATGGTAAAGTTCACGTTCTTCAACGCGGGTGTCTGTTGACCGGGATAGTTAAACGTGACGTTGCGGAATGTTAGTGACCCGTCCAGCGACGGCCGGTGCAGGAACTTGCGTCCGGTCGGGCGTTCAACAGGCAGCTTCATCAGTCTGTCGATAGCACCATAGGCTGCTATCGAATGGTGGTAGCGCGTCAATATACTGGCAACCTGTGACATGGGTGCCAGGCACCGACCCGTCAAGATGGTGCAGGCAATGAGGCCGCCTACCGTCAGGTTGGCGGCCATGATCTGATAGACACCCGTGATCACAATTGCGATGGTACTGAGTTGCTGTATGGCCTGGGCAACGTTGACAGTGGCTAAGGATAACGATCGCGATCGCAGACTGAGCACTGCCAGGCGCGCATTGAACGTTTCCCACCTTCGCTGGATTACACCTTCGGCCCGGGCTGCCTTGATGCCATCGAGGGCGGTGAGCGCTTCGATCAGCAGCGCGTGTTTCTTTGATGATTCCCTGAACGTTTCCTGCACAGCGGCCTGCAGTGGCTGTTGGATTGTGAGACTGAAGACGACCACAAGTGGAATGGCGATGATGGGTATCAACGCCAGTGGCGCACCACCTATGCTGTAAATCAGCAGCACAAACAGCAGTACAAAAGGCAAATCGATCACGGTGATGAGCGTTGTTGAGGTAAAAAAATCGCGAAAGCTGTCGAAGTCCTGCAGATTACTGGCAAAGGAACCGACACGACCGGGTTTTTCGCTCATCTTGATATCCATGACCCTGGCAAACGTCTTTGCAGACAACAGAATGTCTGCCCGTTTACCCGCGACATCAATAAAGTAGCCTCGCAGGGTTTTGACGATTAGATCAAAAATGAAAACGATCAGTACGCCGGAGGCGAGCACCCACAGGGTTTCCGTGGCGTAGTTAGGTACCACCCGGTCGTACACGTTCATGACAAACAGCGGTGTGACCAGGGCAAACAGATTGATCAGCAGCGAGGCCACTAATACTTCGCTGTAGATACCCTTCGACAGCCTGACGGTGCTCCAGAACCAGTGACGATCGTTGTTGGTGCTATCGTCTGATCCTGCTTCGTAGTCAGGTTTGAAGTAGAAGCAGTGCCCGGTATAGATTCCGGCCAGGTCGCTATCAGTTATACCGGTAATAACTTCCGGGTTGAGCGGGTCGCTGATGCCAATACCCTCGCTGTCCCGGTTTCGCATGATCAGTACTTGCCCACCTGTACATATGAGCACCACTGGCAGCACTTCTGTGGGGATTTGATCGAGTGGACGAGTCATGGAACGCGCCTGGAAGCCGGCACGCTCAGCGGCCCGGACAAACAGGGAGGCGTCGAGTTTGCCGTCAACGAGCGGCAATCCTGCGGTCAGGGCTTCTGCCGAAAACGGCTTGTGGTGGATACGTGTCAGTGCAACCAGCGCCTGCAGCAGTTTATCGCTCGCAGTTTCCTCTGATTCCAGGATGTTTTCGCCGGCCATGATCAGTTGTAGGTCTTGTGTTGATGACCGGAGTATAGCACCGGGTTTTGCCATTCAAGGCGCGCGTTCAATCTGTTATCTTGCGATGCTTGTTCTCGTGGTGTTTGTCATGTGTTCCGCCTGTTCCTGATACTGCTGATTGCTGCCTTTGAGATACGCGCCAGTGCATTTGATGATGCCCAGATCGCGGCGCGCGAGGGGCGATATCGTGATGTTGCGGAGATTCTATCAGCAGAAATTGATGGTGGTGAACTGGAACCAGGCAACCTGGTCGTCGCCTATTCCAACCGTGGTATCGCTTACAGTTTACTGGGTGCTTATGAACTGGCGCGGCAGGATTTACTGCGCGCCAATAGTATCAGTCCATCCCATAACCTGACTTTGAATCATCTTGGTCTGCTGGCGGAGCAGGTAGACCAGGATTATGCCCGGGCCATCAGCTGGTATCAGCAGGCAGCGGATGCCGGTTTTGCAGCAAGCCAGGTCAACCTTGCTAATTTGTTCCGGTCTGGTAAAGGCGCACCGGTTGACCAACGCGCTGCCAGACGATTGTACGAAACAGCAGCGAATCAGGGTTATGCAGCAGCATTTGTCCCACTGGGCGAAATGTTGCTCGAGGGTGAGGGTGGCACCCGCGACGCGCGCAATGCCAGGCAATGGTTCAGTCGTGGTGCTGAGGCTGGTGTTATTGGTGCCCACTATGCGCTTGGTATTGTGTTGGAAGAGGGCATTGGTGGTGCTACGAATGTTGCGGCAGCAGCCGAGCACTTCAGTGTTGCTGCGTTCCAGGGGCATGGAGATGCCCAAAATCGGCTGGGTTACCTCTATCGCACCGGCAGAGGTGTGACCCAGGATTACCTGGAAGCGGCAAAATGGTACCGACTGGCTGCCGACCAGGGAAACCTCGCAGCCATGAATCGACTGGCATGGTTGCTCGCGACCTGCCCTACCAAAACCGTTTGTAATGGTTCTGCCGCCGTAGAACTGGCGTTGCAAGCAAGAAACACATTACCGTCAGCGTCGATTGATGATTCGCTTGCAGCCGCGTATGCCCGCGTAGGAGAGTTCGCCATGGCGATAGCCATTATGGAAAGGCTGGTCAGCGAAGTGCCGGCAGGCAGCAGCCAGCGTAGCCAATATGCGGCTCGCCTGTCCTTATACAGCAGCGGTAAACCTTATCAACTTGGTCCGGGAAGCTAGGCTGATGCTGTTGGGTTTTCTTGAATGCCTGCGGGAGTACCGGGTGCCTGTTTCACTGCGTGAGTTTCTCGACCTGAACGCGGCACTGTCGCATCGGTTGGCCTTCGCAGATCAGGAAGCTTTCTATTACCTTGCGCGACTGTGTCTCGTTAAGGACGAAAAATATTTTGACCGGTTTGATCGAGCCTTTGGTGACTATTTTTCTGGCCTGGGCGATTCAGCCGATTTGTTCGACACGCATCCGGGGTTTGAAGAACTTCTGACGATGCTGGCAACCATCCATCCGCACATGGATGAGCGCACCTTGCGCGCCCTGGCAGAAGATCATCGGGAAAGACTGGCAGATGAACGCGAACGCCAAAACGCGAGACTCAAGGGCGCGGGGAAGCATGATAACGAAACAATAGAGGCGCAGGAGTTGGGCGCCGATCAGACGGCAGAGACTGAAGCAGGCAACGATTCTCGTGAAAGCACCATGGCAGAAGACGGAGAGGGTGAAGGAGAAGGAGAGGGAGAGGGAGAGGGTGAGGGAGAGGGAGGGGGCGCGGGCGACGGTGAGGGTGAGGGAGACCGAGGACGGGGGGGAGGCGGGGCGGCGGTCG
>CAYGNA010000264.1:0-6004 GCA_964351065.1 uncultured Pseudomonadales bacterium | reverse complement strand
GACCTCAAGCCAGGACAAATCGATAAACGCGGTGATGCCAAACAGAAACGTCGCCAGCAGGATAAGGGTTGCACCCACATAGCTAAAAATTGGCACCAGCAGTTCCAGCAGTTCACTACCTAACACGCCGCCGCTGCCCTCACGCAGCGTGATGCCCAGATCATAGAAGTGCATTGCGGCAAGTCCGCATCCGGCACTGATGGTCAACACAAAACCACTGCAGCGAAACGCAAACAAGGTCCAGTTAAATGGTGCCTCGCGCCGTCGCTCACGAAAAATCTGAAACGCCTGGAACGCCAGCAGGAGCGGAAAGACAAAAGCAAGGTAGCCAAACAGGAACAACATGACGTCTGCAACCCATGCACCGCTTAACCCAACCAGGTTGTGGACCTGTTCATCAGCGCCGGTGTAGCTCCAGCCAGGGTCAGCCGGATCAAAGCTGAACAATGCCATAGCGAGATACAAGCAAAGGGCAACCAGCGCAATCAGGCCTCCCTCGCGCAGCCTCAGCTGGACGTGCTCTACAATCTCATCTGATTTGGCTTTAGCCGTGGCCAATTTGTTACCCTCACGATTTTCTTTAGGAATCAAACTCTTACATCATATATCGAGAAGCTGGTTTTACAAATCGTTTTGTTGGCTTTCTCTACCCGCCCTGACCCAGGTTCTGTATCATTAGCACCTTTTCCATGTGGAGCAACACTATGGCAGGTCCATCACAGCCATCGGTCACTGATGAAGTCTGGGACGACGAGCGCGTCAAAAGTTTTCTGGCGATGGAACCTTATGGCGATGAGTCTGCTGACTTTCACGTTTTACTCAAAGCCTACCGCGGCATGCGCCCGGATGACTTTGAACGGTTCCTGACTTTTTTCCTGGAAGCAGGCAGGAATATTGACGCAACTGATACAAAAGGTCGGACCCTGTGGGAAATCATCTCTGCGCATCGACAAGGTAGTGAGTTCATCCGCGTAAAGTCACAATTTCAAAAGTGAATATGGTTAGTGAATATTCAGTTCGGCTCTAATTATTAACCAATGTCTCGGGAACCATCAACAACATGCAAGAAATTCATCAAAAACTGCTGATTCTCGGTTCCGGACCCGCTGGACTGTCCGCGGCCATTTACGCGGCCCGCGCCAACCTGAACCCGGTAGTCATCACAGGTATCGAAGCCGGAGGACAACTCACAACGACAACAGACGTGGATAACTGGCCCGGTGACGTGGAAGGATTGCAGGGTCCGGACCTCATGGCGCGTATGCAAAAACATGCAGAACGGTTTGAGACGAACATTATTTTCGACCACATTAATCGGGCTGAACTTGATGTCCGCCCTTTTCGTCTGCACGGTGACCAGGCGATTTACACCTGCGATGCGTTGATAGTGACAACCGGTGCATCAGCGCGCTACCTGGGACTGCCTTCTGAAGAAGCCTTCAAGGGAAAAGGCGTCAGCGCCTGCGCAACCTGCGACGGTTTCTTTTATCGAAAGCAGTCTGTTGCTGTCATCGGAGGCGGCAATACCGCCCTTGAAGAAGCCCTTTACCTCTCGAATATCGCGGCTGAAGTTACCCTGGTTCACCGGCGCGACAAGTTTCGCGGCGAGAAGATTCTGCAAGATCGGGTCATGCAGAAAGATAACATTAAGGTAATGTGGAATCACACGCTCGATGAGGTGCTCGGCGATGACATGGGGGTCACAGGCATGCGCATCAGTCACGTTGAAACTGGCGAAGTTACCGACGTTGCGCTGCGAGGCGTATTTATCGCCATTGGGCACGATCCCAATACGGCTATCTTTCAGGGCCAGTTGGAAATGCGCAACAATTACCTCGTCATCAATACTGGTCTGAATGGCAATGCCACAGCAACCAGCATACCCGGCGTGTTTGCCGCCGGTGACGTTGCAGACCAGGTGTATCGACAGGCTGTGACTTCAGCCGGCTTCGGTTGTATGGCAGCGCTGGATGCAGAAAAGTATCTCGAAGACATCGCGGCTACTGCCTGACATCAGGATTTAATGAACCAGATCCCGTGGCTTGACCCAAGAACCGTCGAATTTCCACCGCTCCACAAAGCGCTACGTGATCCGGACGGCCTTTTGGCTGCCGGCGGCGATCTGTCTCCCGCGCGTCTCCTGGCCGCGTATAAGCACGGTATATTTCCCTGGTATGAATCCGGGCAACCTATCTTGTGGTGGTCACCGGATCCGCGATGTGTCCTTGTTCCATCTGACATCAGAATTACCCGGTCACTTGCCAAGCGGCTTCGGCACCACGACTACGAGGTGCGGCTCAATACCTGTTTTGCCGAGGTCATTGAAGCCTGTAGTGAGCCGCGGTCTGACAGAGGCGGAACATGGATAACAAGCGAAATGAAGGCCGCCTATGTGGATCTTCACCACCTCGGCTATGCCCACTCCATCGAAACATTCAGCAATAATGAACTCGTCGGTGGCCTCTATGGTATTGGCCTGGGGCGCATGTTTTTTGGTGAATCCATGTTTTTCAAAGCAAGAGACGCATCGAAGGTTGCAATGGCGCATCTGGCAAGATTGATGCAGGACCATGGTGCTCTGTTGATTGACTGCCAGGTTGCTAACGACCATCTGTCAAGTTTGGGAGCGAAATCCATCAGGCGGCAGGCGTTTACCGATGTTTTGGCACTGAATAACGCCAGCACCGCGCCAGCCATGAACTGGTCAACTCTCCCAACCACTTTTCCGCCATGGTAACGTGACATGTCAATTTGCTGGAAACGGCCATGACTTCGCTATCAGAACTCAGGTTTTTTACAACGCCCTCACACGCGTGCAGTTATCTTCCAGACCATGAAGCAACCACGCTTTTCGTGGACCCAATGGCGCAGGTTGATAGGACCATCTACTCTGCTTTGTCTGAGGTTGGCTTCAGGCGCAGTGGCAACCACATCTACCGACCCTACTGCGAGGCGTGTACGGCCTGTATACCCGTGCGCGTCCCGACATCCATATTCACGATGAGTCGCCGCCAGCGCCGAATCTGGAAAAAGAACAGTGACGTTCGCGTTTCGCCCGCAGTACCTGCTGTGAGCGATGAGTACTTCACCCTCTATAGTCGATATATTACGGAACGTCATGCCGACGGTGACATGTATCCGGCGGACATTTCGCAGTTCCGCTCCTTTCTTGTTGAAGGCAGGCCAGAAGCATGCTTTTACGAGTTACGCCTGGGAGATAAACTTCTTGCTGTCGCTGTTGTTGATGAACTCGATAATGCGCTCTCAGCAATCTATACCTTCTTTGAACCTGATATGCCAGAGCGCAGTCTGGGTGTTTTCGCCGTGTTATGGCTGCTGGACGAGGCAAAACGACGGTCGCTTGAACACGTCTATCTGGGTTACTGGATCAAGGATTGTCAGAAAATGAGCTACAAATCGGACTACCAACCATTCGAGTTATTTAATCAGAATCGGTGGGTCGTCTACCCCTGAAAATGGGCTTTTGCTATGCAGGCAGCTTTAAGGCAAAATGCACGCCGTTCTCACAGACGCAAGTCGCTTATCACCAGAGGAATTGAATGGCGAAGGAAGAATCCATCCAGATGACCGGTACGGTTGTCGATACGCTACCCAACACCATGTTCAGGGTAGAACTCGAAAACGGTCACATGGTTACGGCCCATATCTCTGGCAAAATGCGCAAGAACTACATCAAAATCCTGACCGGGGATAAGGTGAAGGTTGAATTGACGCCTTATGATCTTTCAAAGGCACGCATCACTTTCCGGGAATAACCTTTCCGGGAATAACCTTTCCGGGAATAACCTTTCGAGCAATGCCCTTTTCGGGAATGACCTTCCCGCTTATCTTGTCTGAAAGCCCGTCTTCCTTGAAAGCCCGTCTTGCTGCAAAGCCTGCAGGAACACCCAAACCTGAGAGCAATCAGACCTGGCACAGTCAGCTGTTGTGCATTTCCTGCACCCGCTTATGCGGGTGCTTTTGAGGGCTCTTCAATATCCAGATAGATATCTTCGTCCTTAACACGCACGTGCACCACACCGCCGTTATGCGAAAGCTTGCCGAATAGAATGTCCTCAGCCAGTTCTTTCTTGATCTTCGTCTGAATCAGACGCTGCATGGGACGAGCGCCCATATTCTTGTCGTAGCCGTGTTCCGCCAACCACTCTCTTGCTTCGTCACTGACATGCAGCGTGACCTTTTTGTCATCAAGTTGCACCTGGACTTCTACCAGGAACTTGTCGACAACAGTCTTGATCACTTCTTCAGACAAAGCATTAAACTGGATAATCGCGTCCAGTCGATTGCGGAATTCCGGTGTAAACATTTTCTTCAGTTGTTCCATGCCGTCACTGGAGTGATCCTGGTTCTGGAAACCGATAGAAGATCGGCTCATTTCCTGGGCGCCTGCATTGGTTGTCATCACCAGGACAACATTGCGGAAGTCTGCCGCACGACCGTTGTTATCGGTAAGCGTACCGTGGTCCATTACCTGGAGCAGTAGGTTAAACACCTCCGGGTGCGCCTTCTCAATTTCATCAAGCAGCAAGACACAGTGTGGGTGCTTGGTAATTGACTCGGTGAGTAGTCCGCCCTGGTCATAGCCTATATAACCGGGCGGTGCGCCAATCAGGCGGGAAACAGTATGCCGCTCCATGTATTCCGACATATCAAACCGGACTAGTTCAACCCCCATGATGCGTGAAAGTTGTCGACACACCTCGGTCTTGCCGACACCGGTGGGACCTGCGAACAGGAATGAACCAATCGGCTTGTCCCCTTCCTTCAACCCGGCGCGCGATAGTTTGATTGCGCTGGAGAGTGTACTGATCGCCTCATCCTGGCCGAAAATCACCATTTTAAGGTTTTGATCAAGGTCCCGGAGAGCCTCTTTGTCAGAAGCAGAGACGCTACTTGGCGGAATCCGGGCAATTTTGGCTACCATCTTTTCAACATCGGAGACGTTGATCTGTTTCTTGCGTTTTGATGGCGGCAGCAACTGCTGGTAGGCACCAACCTCGTCAATTACGTCAATAGCCTTGTCCGGCATAAAGCGATCATTGATGTATTTGCTGGCAAGTTCTGCCGCGACCCGCAGTGAGCGATCGGTGTACTTCAGTTGGTGATGTTCCTCAAAGCGGGTCTTCAGCCCCTTTAATATCTGGTAGGTATCCTCAACACTTGGCTCTTCAACATCAATCTTCTGGAATCGACGTGACAGCGCCCGATCCTTGTCAAAAATACCGCGGTACTCCTGGTAGGTTGTTGACCCCATGCAGCGAATGTCACCTGAAGCCAGCAAGGGCTTCAGCAGGTTGGACGCATCCATCACGCCCCCCGAGGCCGCACCAGCGCCAATAATCGTATGGATCTCATCGATAAAAAGTATCTGGTTAGGCGTTTTGGTCAGTTCACTGAGCAGTGTCTTCAGTCGCTTCTCGAAATCGCCACGGTACTTTGTACCAGCAAGAAGCGCACCCATATCAAGTGCGTACACGGTGCTGTTGGCTATAATCTCAGGAACTTCCTTATCGACAATTTTCTTGGCGAGTCCCTCAGCAATGGCCGTCTTGCCAACGCCGGATTCGCCAACCAGTAGTGGATTGTTTTTGCGGCGGCGGGAAAGGATCTGGATCACTCGTTCAATTTCATCGGTGCGCCCAACCAGTGGATCGATCACGCCCTTGCGGGCCTGTTCGTTCAGATTGGTGGCAAAACTCTCCAGCGCACTTGGGCTACGCTCCTCATCACCCGATTCATCATCAACGCTGTTATTGACTGACTCGGGCTCATCCTGGCTCGCGACCTTGGGTGTGCCGTGCGCGATGTAGTTAACAACGTCAATGCGGTTAACATCCTGCTGCTTCAACAGGTAGACCGCGTGGCTTTCCTGTTCGCTAAAAATGGCGACCAGCACACTGGCACCGGTGACTTCCTTTTTACCGCTGGACTGAACATGAAAAACCGCTCGTTGCAGCACTCGCTGGAAGCCAAGTGTTGGCTG
>CAYGNA010000263.1:0-6029 GCA_964351065.1 uncultured Pseudomonadales bacterium | reverse complement strand
CTCTGCTTCGCCGCCGGGCCTATTCCATCGCGGATGCGGCGAACCATGGGGGGCAAATTGCTCCAGCAATCCAGCAGCTGTGGGAGTGCTGTAAAGGTTGCCACGATGACTTTAGGGCAGAAGACTAGAGCCTGGCGGAGAGTGCCGGCGCTTGAGCCGGCATTACCTGGCCATAGTGCGCGTCGGATTTATGCGGTAGCGCCACCAGCGCACGGCTAGACAAAGTTGACCAGACAATACACCAGACCCGCTGAGCATCCGAGCAGGATCAGCGCCAACGGCCAATTGTTCCTTTCGTCAGCGTGTTTGTCTTCTACTGTCTTGTAGCCGGTAACCATAGGCCCAACAAGCTCGTCCCGGCGAATAAACTGGTAGAAAAACACGGCAGACAGGTGGAGCACGACCAGGGCTACAATAATCCAGCGATTCAACTCGTGAATGCCGGTTAGCTCGCGGCTTGTATCATACGAAACAAGATGGGCGAGTGGCCCCTCCAGCATGATGTCGTCGTTGGCGAAGAGGCCGGTCACAACCTGCACCAGCAGCGTAATCAGTATGGCAATAATACTGAGTGCGCCCAGCGGATTGTGCCCCGGCGATTCAGATGAGCCAGATGCGTTTCCCTTCAGGTAGCTGATGATGGTACCTGGGCCACGCACGAAAGAAGTGAATCTGGCGTTCCGACTCCCAATGAATCCCCAACAGATGCGGAAGATCACCAGCGCAAGAATGGCGTAACCACTCAGCATGTGGATATCCATCTCCCTGAACCCACCGGTGTACCCGGTATAAAAAGAAATCGCCACGAGAACAACGATGCTCCAGTGAAACAATCGTGTGGGAAGATCCCAAACCAGGGTGCGCTTCATTGATAGTCCCTTAGTATGTCGCTGGTTTCATTGTACCAATGATTGCAGTAAGTTCTATTTTCTGAAATTTGGCTGGGAGCATTTGGCATGGCATTTCTTGAGAGGGACGGCGTCAATATTTACTTTGAGCATCATCACAACAATAGTGATTTCCCAACAATTCTGTTAAGTCACGGTTACAGCGCAACCAGTGCCATGTGGGCAGAGCAGACCAGTGCGTTTGCAGATGGCTATAACGTCATCACCTGGGATATGCGTGGCCATGGTCTATCAGACAGCCCTGCCGACCCTGCGCTCTATTCAGAGGCGCATACAGTTGCCGATATGGCAGCGTTGCTGGACGTGTGTGGCGCCGATCGGGCGGTGATTGCTGGCCTGTCACTGGGCGGCTATATGACGCTGGCGTTTCATGCGACCTACCCCGACCGCTGTCTTGCGCTGATGCTGTTTGATACTGGGCCTGGCTACAAGAATGCTGTTGCGCGCCAAGGCTGGAACGATACCGCAGAGGCGCGCGCCCGCGCTTTTGAAAAAGAAGGGCTTGCCGCGCTCGGCCAGAGCAATGAGGTGAGAATTGCCTCGCACACCTCAGCGCAGGGTCTGGCACTGGCCGCCCGGGGTATGCTGGCTCAGTTTGATGATCGGGTCATTTGTTCTTTGCCGGATATTGCACTGCCCACGCTGGTATTGGTGGGCTTTGATGATGCGCCGTTTTTGGTGCCGTCAGACTATATGGCAGCAAAAATCCCTGGTGCGAGCAAGGTTGTGGTGCCAGGTGCCGGGCATGCATCCAACATTGATCAACCGGCAGCCTTCAATCAGGCGGTGATCGAATTTCTAGAACAATCAATGAATGGCCAGGTTGTCTGACTATCTGTTGCGACTCGCGACAAGCCCTCGCTTCACCATCAGGTGAAGCGGGCGGTGGGCGGTTGTGGATACTGACAACAGGCTCGAAACCTTTTTTTCAAGTGCGAAGATGGATGAGCAGCGGCGAGATGATGCCAACCTCCTGCCAGCCATAATTCGGTAAGATAGCTTTTTCCGCGGGAGTGAACTACACGCTATGAGAACTGAAATAGTACTGGTCTTTGTCGGTGATGACAGGATTGGTCTCGTCGAGAAGATATCGCATCTGATTAACGAGAAGCAGGGAAACTGGTTGAGTAGCCGGTTGAGTCGGCTTGCGGGCAAGTTTGCAGGTATCGTCGAGGTAAGTGTGGATGAGACCCTGGTTGAAGCCCTGGAGAGTTCCCTTCAGCAGAACCTGGCAGGGTTGGGCCTGACCGTTGTTGTAGAAAGGGGTAGTGGTGCAGCCCGTTCAGAGACGACACAAGTTCAGCAGCTTACCCTCTTGGGGCTGGATCGACCTGGTATCGTTCGGGATGTATCGCGTGCGCTCAGTTCGCAGCAAATCAATGTGCTGGAGCTAAATACCAACATTGTTCCAGCAGCCATGACAGGTGAACCGATGTTCGACGCGAGTGCAACTGTTGAGTTCTCTGCGGAGACCGACCTTGATGAATTGGTCGCCGCGCTTGAGTCAATATCAATCGATCTCGGCGTTGATATCGAGTTCTTTGAGCAGGAATAGAGGCCTGCCTGTTCAGAGCAACCTGTATGAACTGAAGGCATCCCCCCTGAATTACTGAGTTGGCTATTGGCGCTGCAACAGGCTAAGGTGCCTGTTTTTCGCGGCTGCCGGTATCTGGCTGCGTATTACGCAGTAGATTCAAAATGGAGCTAACCAGGTGTCAGAAGTCAGGTTACGTTACCAGACAGTTGAAATTGGTGACGTTGATATACACATCTGCACGCTGCGCGACCATCAGCAATTTGATGTAAATGATGTCGCCTCGGCCCGCATGGGCATATCTTCTGCGCAGTGGGCTCTCTTTGGTGTGGTCTGGCCAGCCGGCGAAGTGCTGGCGGAGTTGATGCTGAGCGAGAAGATTTCCGGTAAGCGAATTCTGGAAGTGGGTTGTGGTATTGGCCTTGCCAGTCTTCTGCTGAATATACGCGGCGCCGACATCTCGGCCATGGACTATCACCCTTCTGCTGAAGCTTTCCTTGATCGAAACGTCGAGTTGAATGACGGTGAACGCATTCCGTTTTTGCAGGCCAACTGGGATGACCTGGAGACTGACATGGGCACATTTGATCTCATTATTGGTAGCGATCTGTTATATGAGGACGAACATGCGGCGAGCCTCGCCCGCTTTATTGCACAACATGCGGCACCCTGCGCCACTGTTGTACTGATTGACCCAGGTCGTGGTCATCGTGGCCGATTTGTCACAGAGCTTGCGCAGCAAGGGTTTTCCCGGCAAGAACAATCGACGCGGGGAGATGCCCAACAAACAGTACAGGCTGCTGGCGACAGGGTACTCAGGTTTCTTGCCCCATCGTGATGCTGTAGGCCAGGGTGTGCTTGCCTGCTTTCAGTCGATATTCGGGCAGCGTGTCCGGCCCACAGCTTGCGCCGCCCACACCGCGTTGCATGACATCCAGTGACAGCCAGGTCTCTGCGACGGGGCTGAATTCGTAGGTATGCATGGCGGGCGTCAACAGTTCGTGTGGGTAGTGGCTCGCGCTTGCTTCCAGCGCATTTGAGTTTGCTGCGATTCGAATTGATGCGGCCGAATCCTTCAGATCCAACCAGCGAACATCGGTCAGGTTGCCGTGATCTTGAGGCAGAATGTATGGTACATACTGGTCACTGACCGTGCTTTCATGGACGCGAAGTAAACCTGAAGCCTTGCGGTCACAATAGGTCTCATGCGGTCCCCGCCCGAACCAGCGAAAAGACTCAAAACCTGCGGGCAGAACCAGTCGTACCCCAAGACGAGGCAGGTCTGAGAGTGCCTTGTCCACATCGAAATCATGCTGGACCTGTATCCGGTTTCCGGTCAGCAGGGTGTAGCGTGTTTTAAAACTGATGCCTCCGGCGCTCGTGACAAATTGCTGGTTGTAGGTGATCTCCCGTCCTTTCGCCTGCACCGTGGATTTTTTGAGTTTCAGTTGATCAACCCCAAGATCTCGCCAGCGACCCAGCGGCTTTCCATTCTGGTTGCCTTTCCCCTTAATGCCGTCGTTGTCTATTGGCGCTCGCCAGACATTAATCGATGGCCCTTGCTGAATGAGCGTGTGGTCGCCTTGCTGCCAGGAAGTCAGGCCCGCTCCATCAAATTTCAGCTGGTACCCATCACTGTCAAACAGGTGTCCGCCTTTGATCTTCTTCAGGACATTGATTGATCCACGAGCCGGTTTGGTTGCGCTGGCGGCTTTGCTACTGGTTTCAATCTGTTCCCAGGCGACAAGATGCCCTGCGGGCGCCCAGTTGCAGGCTTTTGCTGTGCGAAAGTAAAACACCACCGACACTTCCTGTCCGGCTTTGGCGCCTGGAAGAGGCCTGGGTAAGCGGAGTTCCTCGTGTTGTTGGGGTCCGGTGGTTAACCGCTGAAGTTTACCCGCTGAGGCCGTTTCACCGTTGATGAGCACTTCGTAGGAGGCGACAAAGCCTGCGAGATTGGTAAACCATTGGTTGTTGTGAACTCGAAAGCGGTTGCCGCTCACGCGTGTCACGCGAATAGGCTGAACGATCTTCTTGAATTCAATGAGCGAAGAATGCGGAGTCCGGTCGGGCCAGCATAGTCCATCACAAACAAAATTCAGGTCGTGTCGTTCCTCGCCAAAATCTCCGCCGTACGCCCAGTAGGGGATGCCGTTGGCCGTGTCCTTGATACCATGGTCGATCCATTCCCAGATAAATCCGCCCTGCAGTCCGGGCAGGGATTCTATGGCTTCCCAGTATTCCTTCAGATTGCCACAGCTGTTGCCCATCGCGTGGGCGTATTCGCACATGATCAACGGTCGCGAGTCTGTTGAGTTCCTGGCGTGATTGATGATGTCCATGACACTCGGGTACATCGGGCAGACAAGGTCGCTGCCGTGGCCGTTCTCGTCCCACATGTTGCGCACTGCCTGTTCGCAAATTGCGTTTTCATTGTGGATGGGACGAGTGGGGTCAAACTCCCTGACCCAGGCGGCCATGGCCGCGTGATGGGGGCCAAATCCGGTTTCGTTACCCATGCTCCAGGAGAAGATACAGGGATGATTCTTGTCCCGTTCAACCATGCGGATGACCCGTGCCATAAACGCTGTCGCCCAGGCAGGGTCAGTGCCCAACTGCTGGTAGTGATGGTGGGCCTCAATGTTGCACTCATCAATCACGTACAAACCGTATTCGTCACATAGCTCAAGGAAACGTGAGTCATTGGGGTAATGGCTGGTCCTGACGGCATTGATATTGTGCTGCTTCATGGTTTCGAGATCTTGCCGCATCAGTGCCTCGGAGATCACCTTGCCGGTTTCATCACTGTGGTCGTGGCGATTGACACCCTTGATCAGTACAGCCTGACCGTTAATTAACAGCTCGCGGTTCCTGATCTCGATGTGCCGGAACCCGATTTGCAGGCTGGTGGATTCAAGCTCGTTGCCATCCGTGTCAAAGAGCGTAACCACGAGTCGATACAGCGTGGGTGATTCTGCTGACCAGGGTTTGATCTTGCGGGCGCGGCTGGTGAGTTCAAGAATTGCGCCTTTACCAATAACGGGATAGTAAGCGGCTTTGGTGACTGTCTGGCGCGATAGCCTTGTGACAAGCTTCTCCCCCTGGTTGTCATACAGGGTCGCTGTCACTGAGTGATTGAGGTCACTTCGATTACTGTACCCTAGTAGTACAGAGAGGTTGAGAACACCATTCCCGCTGCTAACGTCATAGCCAGGTTTACAGTAGACATCGCGCAGGTAGACCTGGGGCGTGGCATAGAGCGTTACGCTGCGGTGAATACCGGCATGCCACCACTGATCCTGGTCTTCGATATAGCTGCTGTCGCTCCAGCGCATGACCATCAGGCCAAGCGTGTTGAGCCCGGCGGTCAGGTGAGGTGTCAGGTCGAACTCGCTGGGTAACCGGCAGTCTTTCGAGAAGCCCACTTCGATACCATTCAGATACAGGAAAAAGCAGTTTTCAATGCCGCCGAGGTGAATGACGATACGCTTGTCAGAAAACGTCCTGGGCAGCTTGAACGTCTTCCTGTAGAAGCCCGTTGGGTTCTCGGTCGGCACAAGGGGAGGTTCCGTACGGATGGGCATGAC
>CAYGNA010000262.1:0-6048 GCA_964351065.1 uncultured Pseudomonadales bacterium | reverse complement strand
GTAACTGCACCACCTGCAATCACCGCGCCACTGATCTCAAAAATGGCCGCAACGATAAGCGCCTGTTTCATCGTCAGCGTGCCCGCACCCACGCTGGTGCCAAACGAATTGGCGACGTCGTTGCCGCCAATGTTGAAGGCCATGAACAGGCCAAACAACGACGCGAGAATGAAGATCGTGGTACCACCAAGGCTGGTGTAATCAAGCCCCCAGACGAGGAAGTAGGCTGAAGCAAACACCAACAGACTGGCGAAGAAAAGGCTCGTGCTATCAAAACGTTTGGTTTTCAATGACCAATCTCGTTGTACAGCGGAGTCAAAGGCTGCCCAAAGATGCGCCAGCCATCATGACTCCCGGCCTTGCAGTCTACCCAGAAGCGCTCTATTCAAGTGTGAAGATTCGGTTAATACTCGCCGCAGATTACCGTCGTGCTTATGGCAGGCATCTTCATGCTGCCCGGATCTCCTCGAGCGATTTCAGGGCGCGCTCGTATTCCTTTTCAAAGAGTCCGTAGACAACGGTTGCCTCATCGAGCCTGGATTCCCGCCCCATCACCTCGAGTGTGGCGCAAAGGTTTGCAATCTGGGTTGCGCCGATGTTGGCGCTGCTCGACTTGAGTGAGTGCGATGTCTCTCGCAGGAGTACAGAATCGGCCGTATCGATAGCCTGCCGCAATGCCTTCTTCAACTCGCGCGAACTTTCGAGGTAAAGCTTAACAACTCGCTCCACAATGTCCGGCGACCCAGGTTCCTGCATCGAGGCGAGCAAATTGATGATGCTCCTGTCGATTGCTGGCGCTGCTCCGACCGTGGGCCTGATCGGAGGAGCATCATCGGCTGCTATATTCGTCACATGAACTGGCATGCACATCGCCAGCACCGCATGCAGTTGTGCCTTGGTAAACGGCTTGCTGAGATATTCGTCCATGCCGGCTTCAAGGCACCGTTCAAGATCGCCCTTCAGTGCATTTGCCGTCACCGCGACAATTTTGGTGCGGGGGAGATTCAGCTCCGCTTCAAACTGCCGTACCTTGCGCGTTGCTTCAAAGCCATCCAGCAATGGCATCTGGCAGTCCATCAGTATTGCATCAAACCGATACTCCCTTGCCTGGGCAATCGCTTCAAAACCATTGCCGACAACTGAGACATTCAGACCTATCGATTCCAGCATGCCTGTGCCAACTGCCTGGTTAACGACATTGTCTTCCACAAGCAATACATGACCAGACAGGGAATGCGTGAGCGCGGAACCGGGTGCACCACGTGAAGTTCGTTGGGGCCTGCCGCCAACAGCAACCAGGATGGCATCATAAAGCTGTGCCTGGCGGACGGGCTTGGTGAGCTGCCCTGTAATATTGAGCTCGCGTACTTTTTCAACCGAGGCCGCTGTTGCCATCGAACTCAGGAAAATGATCTTCATGGACGACAATGCTGGATTGGCACGGATAGCGGTAGCAAGCTCCAGACCATCAGCGCCGGGCATATGCATGTCCAGGATCGCCAGATCAAAGCAGGATGCCGGATCAGAATCTTCCAATATCTTCAGCGCCGCAGCCGCACTTTCTGCACAGCTGGTGTTGACACGCCAACTGGACAGGTGGCGATCCAGAATTTCCCTGTTGGTCGGATTGTCATCGACGATCAGGACGTTAATGCCTGCAACCTGACGCTGGCTGGACATCGCAGGTATTGGCAGGGTATCAACCTCAAGTGGTACGCTGAAGTAAAACCGGGAGCCAGAGCCTGGCTGACTGTCCACTTTTAGCTTACCGCCCATCAATCCAACTATCTGTTGGCTAATTGCGAGCCCAAGGCCCGTTCCACCATACAGGCGGGTGGTGGTTCCGTCAGCCTGGGTAAACGAATCAAATATCGATTCCTGCTGCTCTGCTGATATGCCTATCCCTGTGTCAATCACTTCAAACAGGACATGGCGTTGCTGCTGCCCAACTGCAGATTCTGTCAGCCTGACAATCACCTCCCCGGTTTCGGTGAACTTGATTGCATTACCAACAAGATTGGTCAGAATCTGCCTCAGCCGGACGGGGTCAGACTTCACCGACGTGCCAATGTCTACCGGCACATCCACAATGAGCTCCAGTCCTTTCTTCTGCGCCTGGTCGGCGAGACTCTCAACCGACTCCTCGACCAGCAGGCGAAGGTCCATCGCGGTGTTTTCCAGCGAGAACTTACCGGCTTCGAGCTTGGACAGATCCAGGATGTCATCAATGATGCAGAGCAGAGAACCGGCTGACTCGTAAATGGTTTGGGCAAACTGCTCCTGCTGGTTATTGAGACGTGTATTACGCAGCAACTCTGTCATGCCCAGAACGCCGTTCATCGGCGTGCGAATCTCATGACTCATGGTGGCCAGGAACTCACTCTTGGCTCGACTCGCTGCTTCCGCCAGTTCCTTGGCATGCTCCAGGTCTGCCGTCCGTTCCTGAACGCGCTTCTCAAGCAGGTCCCGGTTCGCTTCAAGATCTTCCATTGCCAGTTCAAGTGTCTGCTTTTTCTCGGCAAGCGTTGCCTGATCCTGTAGCCGCGCGCCAAACAGGATAAACATGACTGCGCCCATCACAATCATGGTGAAGTTGTATGAGAGCAACGGCGTCTCGGGATGCTCGACAAGTGCACCACAGACCGTGACGCCTAACGTGGATGCAAGCAGGTAGCAACATAGCTCGCGCCTGTTCTCCGCAAGCATGGCACAGCAGAAGATCACCAGGATCAGGGGAATCGTGGTATCGAAGCTGAAACTCGATACATATACCCGATACACCGCGTCAAATGTCAGGCCCCAGGGAATGATCTTGAACGCAATGACATAGCGCTGGGCCATCTCCTCTCGCCAGTGTGCAAAAACTGTAAACGAAACCGCGTAGAGGATGAGCAGAATCCGCAAGGGCGACGGAGCGGGGACTTCCGGGAGAAACACGCTAGCGAGCACTTCATAGGAAACGAGCGCAACAGAGCCCACTCCCGCTATGATTTTTACGGTAACGATATCCATTCCGGCAAGCTTGTTGTTTTTCAATATGACCTTTCGCTCTCTGATCGCGTGCAGACCAACAGCGATACACGCGCTAAGACAGAAGAATTTCTTCACAGCAACTAGTCGACATTTCGCTCGACAACTTTAGGTGATTCGAAGGGTGGAGAGGCTTTTTATGCGATCAGGGGAATAATCGCAGGAGAACAAAAAACGGCACCCTGGGAGGGTGCCGTTCATGTCGTGCTATCGAGACTGACGATTCTGGCAATATCCGGTCAGGGGATTTCACAACACACTGATCGGGCAAGCCAGAACGGGTCTCTAGCCGAGCTTTTCCTTGATTCGGGCTGCACGGCCACTACGCTCACGCATGTAGTAAAGCTTGGCCTGGCGTACATCACCACGACGCTTGATGGTAATACTCTCAATGAGCGGGCTATGCGTCTGGAAGGTACGCTCAACACCAACGCCATGTGAGATTTTACGGACCGTGAAGGCAGAATTGAGCCCGCGATTACGGATACCAATCACAAACCCTTCATAAGCCTGCAGTCGCTCACGGGTACCTTCCTTGATCTTCACCTGCACCACAACCGTGTCACCCGGACTGAACGGCGGAATATCGGTCTTAAGCTGGGCTTTCTCAATGTTGAGAATAGTTTCGTTGGTCATCTCTATAGTCCTCGCAAATAAGCTATGGGAGGTCGTGTTCCTTGCGGTACGCCTCCAGTAAATCCTGTTCCGCTTTCGTCAGTTCGCGCTCTTCCAGCAAGTCAGGCCGTCTTTCAAAAGTACGACCCAGCGACTGTTTCAACCGCCAACGACTAATCTCTGCATGGTTGCCGCTCATCAACACAGGCGGCACCATTAACCCGTCTATCAACTCAGGGCGCGTATATTGCGGGTAATTGAGCAGCCCGTCAAAGAATGAATCGCGCGTCACTGATTCGGTGTCTCCCACGGCGCCCGGCAAAAGCCTGGTCACACCGTCAATCAGCACCATGGCGGGCAATTCCCCACCAGAGACTACATAGTCTCCAATCGAATATTCCGCATCTATCTCTGTATCAATGAGTCGCTCATCAACACCTTCATAACGTCCTGCAACCAACACCAGGCTCTGCTCTGCCGCTAGCAGCTTCAAATCGTCCTGGTCCAGCCGCTTACCCTGGGGCGAGAGGTAGATCACCTTACACTCACCCGGCGCCGCTTCTCTTGCGGCTTCTATTGCAGCCCGGAGCGGCGCGACTTTCATCAGCATGCCCGGCCCGCCGCCATATGGCTTGTCATCTACCGTGCGATGCCGGTCATCAGCAAACTCGCGCGGGTTCCACGAGGCCAGCTCCAACAGGCCGTTCTGCACCGCTCGACCGGTGATCCCGTGTTGCGAGACAGCGGAGAACATCTCCGGAAACAGCGACACGATCCCTATCCACATCCGGCTGCCTCCGCTAGAAGTCTTTTTCCCAGCTGACAACAACAAGCCGCCTGTCGAGGTCTACCTGTTTGACAATCTCTTCTTCAACGAACGGCACCAGGCGTTTCTTGTCGTCGACACTATCGGCGCCAGGATGAATCACCATCACGTCGTTTGCGCCAGTTTCCAGCAGGTGATCTATCACACCCAGCACTTCGTCCTGCGTGTTGATCACGGTCAGCCCCTGCAACTGAAACCAGTAATACTCCCCCTGGGTCAGATTGGGGAGTTGCTCCAGCGCCACGCTTATCTCTGCCCCAATCAGCAGTTCAGCCTCATTGCGCTCTGTATAACCTTCTGGCAGTGCGACCAGCCCCTTGCCTTGCGGGCGACCTGACTCAATGGTCAGGATCCGGGTTTGATTCCCCCGGGTCAGCAACCAGGGACTGTAATCAAAAATCCCTTCGGGCGGATCAGTATAGGAATAGACCTTTACCCAACCCTTGATGCCATAAGCCCCGGATATCCGGCCTACAACAATTGTCTCTTCTTGACCGGCCGACGCCATCAGTCAGGTTAACCCGGGTTCAGGCAACCGCTTCCTCTGCAGCAGGTGTCGCCGCTGCACTCGACTTACGATACATCTTCACAACCTTGGCCGCGCGTTCGGACATCTGTGCGCCCTGACGCACCCAGTAGTCAACGCGATCCAGGTCGATTCGCGAGCGTTCTTCCGCGCCGCGAGCGATCGGATTGAAGAAACCGACGCGTTCAACATAGCGTCCATCACGGGCTACGCGCGCGTCTGCAACGGTGACGTGGTAGAACGGGCGCTTCTTACTGCCTGCCCTGGATAACCGAATATTCAGCATGTCTTTGATTTCCTTAAAAATTCTGCACGAACAGGCCTTCGCCTGCCGAAAGGGCGCTTATTCTACGGTAAAGGTTTGCACATTTAAACCTTTTCCTTGCGTGCTCCGGCAGCTACCTGAATCGACCGGGCGGGCCGCCCTGAAGGTTTCCGTTCAAGCCCCGCATCATGTTTGCCATCGAACCTTTGCGAGTGAGCTTTTTCATCATCTTCTGCATCTGCTTGTGCTGCTTCAGCAGGCGATTAACGTCCTGGATCTGGGTACCTGAACCCATGGCAATGCGCCGCTTACGAGAGCCGCTGATACTATCTGGATAGTGCCGCTCACCAGGCGTCATGGAGTTGATAATGGCTTCCATCTGGCCAAACGATTTGTCGCTGACTTTTTCCTGGGCAGCCTTGGCCATATTGCCCATGCCAGGCAGCTTATCCAGCATGCCCGCTATGCCACCCATGTTGGTCATTTGCTGAAGCTGGTCACGGAAGTCCTCGAGATCAAACTTCTGCCCTTTCTTCATCTTCTGGGCGAGTCGATCTGCTTTCTTGCGGTCAATCTTCTGTTCGGCTTCTTCAATCAGCGAGAGAACGTCACCCATACCGAGAATGCGTGACGCAATACGGTCAGGGTAAAACGCTTCGAGCGCATCAATGCCCTCACCGGTTGCCATGAACTTGATCGGCTGGCCCCTGACCACCCGCACAGACAGTGCTGCGCCTCCACGCGACTCGCCGTCGGCCTTGGTCAGCATCACGCAGGTTAGTGCCA
>CAYGNA010000261.1:3067-6052 GCA_964351065.1 uncultured Pseudomonadales bacterium | reverse complement strand
AGACCGGCGGTGACCTGCTCGGCAATGGCGGGGGCGTTGTCCCGCTGGCTGATCCAGCCGGCGACGCGACGGGATAACTGCATGGCCCGGATTTTTTGGGAAATGACTTCTTCAGACAGGAAGTTCTGCTGCACAAAAATGCCAAACTGCTGGGCGATCTCATTTTTGCGCCTGGGGATGATGGCAGTATGCGGAATCTTCAGGCCAAGCGGATGACGAAACAGGGCGGTCACGGCAAACCAGTCTGCAATTGCGCCGACCATGGCAGCCTCGGCCGTCGCTTCGACAAAACCAAGCCAGACAAATTGGCCCTCAAACAGTCGACACAGGACATAGATCAGTGTCATTAATAACAGCAACCCTGACGCCAGGTGCTTCATTTTTGCCAGTTCGTCCTGCTTCTGCAGTTCCAGCGCGCTAAATTTGTCCTGTTGCATTGTCTATTACCGGGATAGCCTCTTGCCGGGATACTTTGCCGCTGCGCTGCAAGCTGCAAACAGCGCCATGATAACAGAGGGTGAGACGAGTACGACGTTCAATGGTTTACATGGCTTGGGCGGATGTGATCCCATCACAACTGCATTGAGGGAGATAAAATGGTGGAAAAGTTTTCAATGAAAGGCAAAAACGTGGTCATCACCGGGGCATCTTCCGGCTTTGGGCACCATTTTGCAGGGGTGCTGGCGAGCGCAGGTGCGAACGTCATATTGGGTGCTCGCCGCGTCGACAAGATCCAGTCCCGGGTTGACGAGATTAATGCAGCAGATGGCGGCAAAGCCGCCGGTTTCCCCCTGGACGTGAAAGACGCGGTCAGCATGGAGGCTTTCCTTGAAAGCGCAGAAGCAGCATTCGGGCCTCTCCACGTGATTGTCAACAACGCGGGTGTCGAGGCAGGCGCCAAGACTTACGCCATGATTGATGAAGAAGATTGGGATCACGTGCTGGATACCAATTTGAAGGCAGTCTGGCGCATGTCAAAAATGTATACAGAGCGGGTTGCCAGTCGCGGTTGGGGTAGTGGCAACATCGTCAATATCGCCTCGATCACTGCTTATCGAACCATCAAGGGTCAGTTCCCCTACGCTGTCAGCAAGGCAGCATTGATCAAGGCGACAGAAATCATGGCACTGGAAGGTGCGAAATTTGGTATTCGGGTTAATGCCATGGCCCCGGGTTACATTCTCACCGATGTCAGCCGGGTGCTGCTCGAAAGTGATCGCTCTGACACGTTCAGAAAAGGCATTCCCATGCGGCGTTACGGTGAGTTTGGTGACCTGGATGGTCCGCTGCTTTTGCTTGCATCAGATGCATCCAGCTACATGACGGGTTCTACTATTGTGGTGGATGGGGGGCATATTTGCGCGGAGCTATCATGATAAACCGGCTTGCCCCCTGTTTTTCCAGATGCAAACGATTATAATTCTCATCTTTGCACCTTTCTCACATGACGCTTGATGACCTGAATCCTTCCTCAAAGTGCCGAGTCCTGTCGGCATCAGCGGATAATCCTGAACTGCGCTCCAGGCTCTATGCGCTTGGGCTCTATCCTGGTGTCGAGATAGAAGTGCTGCGACGGGCGCCAGCAGGGGATCCGACCCAGATCAGGATTGGCAGTACGCTTCTCAGCATTCGTGCGCGCGATGCCAGACTCATTGCCGTTGAGGCGCTGTCATGATCGTTGCACTGATCGGCAATCCTAATTGTGGTAAGACGACACTCTTCAATGATTTGACCGGCGCCCACCAGCGTGTGGGTAACTGGCCGGGTGTGACCGTCGAGAAAAAAGTCGGCTTTTTCAGTCTGGACGGACAGGAAATAGAACTGGTTGACCTGCCGGGTATCTACTCGCTGGAGCAGGAGTATCCAGGCCTTGATGAGAAGATTGCACACGAGTTTCTGCTATCAGGCCAGATCGACCTGGTGGTGAACATTGTTGATGCGAGCAACCTTGAACGAAACCTGGTCCTCACGCAGCAATTGCAGGAACATGGGATTCCCATGGTGATTGCGCTCAATATGTTGGACGTCGCGAGCCAGCAGGGTGTGCGTGTCGACGCGACGGTGCTGGCAACCCGGCTTGGTGAAACAGTCGCGCCTATTGTCGCTTCCCGGGGAACCGGGATTGATGACCTGTTGAAAGTCATAGGCACAGCCTTGACGGCACCGGGCAAGCGTACCCGGGTTGCGACTCAACCAAACCCGCTTCAGTCTGGCCCCAGTGACAGTGAGCAGAGTGACGGTGAACAGAGTGACAGTGGAAAGAGTGTCAGCGAACAGATCGTCAGGCGTTACCATCGATCGCGCGAACTGCTCGATGGTGTGATGGAAATCGTGCCGGTATCCAATACGCTGACAGAGCGTATCGACAACTGGGTACTAAACCGCTGGCTGGGTGTGCCAGTGTTCCTCCTCATGATGTACCTGATGTTTACTATCGCGGTAAACCTGGGTGCGGTGTTCATCGATTTTTTTGACATCCTGTTCGGTGCGCTGTTTGTCGATGGGTTTCGCTGGCTGTTCGAACTCATTCATGCGCCGCAATGGATTGTGGTGCTGGCCTCTGACGGTCTTGGCGGCGGTATTCAACTGGTCGCAACGTTTATCCCGGTGATTGGATTTTTGTTTCTCTGTTTGTCGATGCTGGAAGACTCTGGCTACCTCTCCAGAGCGGCGTTTGTGATTGACCGGTTGATGGCGAGTATTGGCTTGCCGGGCACCGCGTTTGTGCCGCTGATTGTCGGTTTTGGCTGTAACGTGCCCGCCGTCATGGCGTCGCGCAGCCTGGGCCGCGACAGCGATCGCCTGATGACAATAGCCATGGCGCCATTTATGTCCTGTGGGGCCAGATTAACGGTGTATGCGTTGTTTGCTGCCGCATTTTTTGCAGGTAACGGGGCCAACATTGTGTTCCTGCTGTACCTGCTTGGTATTGCCATGGCGGTACGGCGAGGGGGGATGGTCGGCCGGCAGTGTTGTGGGGCGGCG
>CAYGNA010000261.1:0-3057 GCA_964351065.1 uncultured Pseudomonadales bacterium | reverse complement strand
GTTTTGGGTTTGCTGTACTGAGAGGGGGGATGTGCCTGCGCGAGATTTTTGGTGAGGAGATTTCGCCGTCTTTCCAGGAGATGCCGGCCTACCACGTCCCGGTATTGCGGAACGTGTTGCTCACGACCTGGTTTCGACTCAGGAGTTTTGTGTTTCGTGCGGGCAAGACAATTGTGCTGGTTGTGGTGGCCCTCAGCTTTCTGAACAGTTTGAGTTTTGATGGCTCCTTCGGCAATGAGAACACTGAGAAGTCAGCGCTTGCGACGATGAGCAAACAGATTACCCCGGTCTTTTCTCCCATGGGGGTTACCCAGGATAACTGGGCGGCAACCGTGGGCCTGTTTACGGGACTTTTCGCCAAAGAGGCCGTTGTTGGCACACTTGACGCACTTTACAGCGGTGGTGATCAGGACAAACCCATTGGTGCACCTGATGTTGTGGCTGCGTTTGGCGAGGCACTGCAATCCATTGTCGACAATGCGAGTGGACTGGGTGATCTCCTGCTCGATCCGTTGGGTATTGGCTCAGCTACTGGCGCTGGTGAAATCAGTGACGCGGCCCTGTCCCAGGGTGTAAAGGAGCAGACGCTGACCAATATGGCCGCTGCGTTTGGCAGCCAGTTTGCCGCCTTCTGCTATCTTGTATTTGTGCTGCTGTATGCGCCCTGTGTGGCGGTGCTGGGCGCAATTACCAAAGAAGCCGGTTGGCGTTGGATGGTGCTCGTGTTTGGCTGGGCAACCGGGCTGGCCTACATCACAGCAACCGGGATCTACCAGATGGGAACCTTCTTTGAGCACCCACTGTTTTCGTCTTTGTGGTTGGCTGTCAGTCTGACGGTTCTGGTGCTGTTTTTCCTGCAGTTGAAGTCGCTGGGAACGAAGGTACTGCCTTCAAACCTGATTCGAGTGGTACAGATCACCTGAGCGTCGTCCCGACCAGGGACGGACAGTGCTATCCACCGTCGCCTCGGCCAAGAAACCCATGGTGTTATTCACCGTCTTCTCGACCGAAGGCCCGAGACGGCTATGGCGCTATTTTGCGTCTTCTCGACCGAAGGCCCGAAGGGCCGCAGCGGAGAGATCTCAAACTCAGGGATTTCTCCGTTCCGTGGCTATGCCACTCCAGTCGAAAAGACGGGCAAGGTAAGGGCTAGGAGGTTTTTCTTTGCGGCTTTGGAATCAGCAGGATCATCACGGCACTCAGCACGTTTGAGCAGCCAACCGCGATGATCGCACCATCATAGTTACCAACCACGTCGAAGTAATACGATGTGGCCAGTGGTGAGCCCGCGGTAAACAGTAGCGATAGCGGCAATCCTGCGCTGCGTACTGAACCGATGTAGCGTCTGCCAAAGAACGTCGCCCAGATGACTTCCTGGAGCGGAATCATACCGCCCCAGCCCAGTCCCATCAGCGTAAAGCCAACGAAGGCGCCGATGATCGATCCGTGCTGCACGGCATATACGATGACAAACAGTGAGCAACCTGTGATGGCTGCCGAACAGGCTGCCAGCGGTTTTGCATCCAGGCCGTCGATCAGCCAGCCCCAGATGGGTTTGGACAAGAGTGCAGGTACTGAAGCCACGGTGATCATAAGCGCCGCGGTAGTTCGGTCGTAGCCGGCATCCGTCATGAATGGCACTGTCTGCAGCAGCATTACCTGTATGGTGATGACAAACATGCCAAACGCCAGCACAAGAAAATAAAAGGAACTGGTACGTATGGCCTCTCCGCGGGTCATCGAATTGGCAAAATCCAGTCGGGCTTTTTCACCCTTGCCAGACTGTATATCCGCTTCACTCCTGCCGTCGGGGAGCAGGCCAAAGTCTTCCGGTGCCCGCCGCATTGCCATAGCAACCGGTACGATCAGCAGCACCGTCCCCACAGCAAGCCACTGCCAGGCGTCTCGCCAGCCGTCGTGATCAATAATCCAGGTTGCCAGGGGGGTAAGCAGGACGCCGGCAAATGAAACGCCCATGGCAGCAAAAGCGACAGCCCTGCCGCGGAAGTCGACAAACCACTTTGACAGGGTAACGTTAACAACAAGATTGCCAATCATCGCCGAGCCAAGCGTCAGGATAACGCCGTTTAGCACCACCCAGTGCCAGAGTGTCTGAACCAGTGAGAGGCTCCAAAGGGCAACACCCAGGATCACGGTACCAACCAGCATGAAGCGCCTTGCGCCCAGCCTGTCGACATGGCTGCCAATTAAAAAGCCGGTGAGCGCCATCACAACCTGGCCAATCGTCCGAGGCAGGGTAAACTCTGCTCGAGTCCACCCCAGTTCCTCCGTCATGGGAATCATGAAGGGGCCAATCACATAGTTTTGTACGCCAACAGCGACAAATTGCGCGATAAACGCGGCGACAATTAGCCAGTAGCCATAGTACACGGGGGGCTTTGGGTGCATGGGCTAACGTTGACCTGCTGTCGCGAGCGAAGCGGCATGGTACCAGTTGCTCTTGTAATCCAGTAGTATGCTGACCATCACCGGGGCTTTCATTGTTCTCCTGTCCTGTGCAAAGATGCTCACATGTTTAAGCTGAAGAAATAAATTGGATATCCGAACCCGCCTCGCGCTTTGGCTCGTCTGTGTATCCCTCGTCAGTATGGCGATCCTGGGTACCTTTGCTTACAAGACTTCTGCCGATTTGTTGCAGGAAATTTCAATTCGACAACTGGACGCACTGGCAGAAAGCAAGGCCAAAGATCTGGAGAAAGTACAGGAAGGCTGGCGCGATCAGCTTCGCCTGATCAAGAGTCGTACTGAACTCAGGCAGAAAGTGAAGCGCTATGTCGAAACCGGTGACCAGACAGCGCTGGACGTTGTTGTGCAGATTATTGAAGACGCAGCGACTGCAGTAGATGACGTTGACCAGATTCGTATTCTCGATATGCAGGGCAAGGAGCTTGCTGCTTACGGTCGAGTGGCGTCCAACTACCAGCAGGCGCGCCCAGAGAAACCGGACGACGTGGTATACAGCGACTCTTTCCCTAACAGTACTGGCGGGGCGCGGGTCGTGTTTTCATCTTTGCTTATACAGGATGGGGTCAGTGT
>CAYGNA010000260.1:0-6066 GCA_964351065.1 uncultured Pseudomonadales bacterium | reverse complement strand
GAACTCGCCGTTCGAATCGGGCGCTCCGTGGTATGGAAAGACAGGCAAGCCGCCTCAAAAGGCAAACCGCAATAGTCGAGGACCCGGCGTACCTCCGCTTCGGTATCGGCAACCACATCCTCGTAGTACACCCGCAGCACCTTGCCTGGCAGCACCTCATCCCAGTGATCCATTAATGCCACATAGTCAGCGTAGTAACGGGCAAGGTCTAGCTGGCTGTAGGTAAACGTCTGCCCCGCTGCAAACAATTGTTTGAAGCCACTGAAGCAGGTGGCCAGTGGATGCCGACGGGCATCAATGATCTTCGCATTGGGCAACACCATGCTGATTAGCGCTACGTGCTGGAAGTTATTCGGCATCTTGTCAATAAAGAAAGGCGCATCCTGGCGTTGGATCCGGGTTCGTTCGATGTATTCTTCACCCAGTTCACGACACTGGGATTCGGTCAGATCCCACAGTACCGCCGGATATCTCGATTCGTCTCCCCGGTTGCGCTTGTCACCCAGTCGGCGAGCAATGGAGATCATCTCGCGCAACTCAGAGGTTCCATCCACCTGGCTATGGCTTGCCAGTATCTGTTCCAGCAAGGTTGAACCCGAGCGCGGCAGACCAACAATAAAGATGGGGTCAGGGGCAGGCGCACCGTATCCAACCTTGTCAGCCATCAATGCCGGCGTCACCGTGTCAATCAGGCTTCTGGTTTCACGGGTCGTCTCGTCCGCGTCATACCCGACCAGTTTGCACTTCGCCGCATTACCCAGATCGTAGTATTCAAACGACCGCTCAAAATCCTGAAAGTCTTCATAGGCTTTGCCGAGCGCAAAGCAGAGGTGCAGGTAATCGCGCTGGTCCATTTGCCCGGCCGCGATGACGCGTCGCATGCGCTCCACGTCCGCCTTCGAGAAACGAAATGTCTTCAGGTTGGCAAGACTCCACCACGCGTCCCCCAGGTCCTCTCTAATATCAATCGCATCCCGATAAGCCGTGATTGCCTCAGCGCTCCGGCCAAGTGTCTTCAGGGCATGTCCAAAGCTGGTGTGCAGCTGGGCATAATTGGGCATTCGCTTGATGAGATCCCCATACCGCGCGGCGGCCTCTTCGTAGTCGCCAATCATGACGAGGATGGACGCAGCCAGCACGCTGTGGGATGGGTTACCAGGGTCGACCTGCTCCAGGTGCCTGATTTGTTCCAGCGCCTCGCCGTACCTGTTGGCCTTGGAGAGGGCATTCGCATAGGTATTTCTGGCCAGATGATAACCGGGCGCAAGCTTCAGGCAATGCTCCAGCAGTATCTCGGGGTCGTTGCGAATACCCAGCTTGATACCAATATCAGCCAGCAGGCGAAGCACCGTGACATCGTCAGGATATCGCTGCAGGTAATCGCGGCAGATGCCTTCTGCCATTCCAAAGCGCTCCTGTTGCACGAGTTCCAGCGCCTTGATAATGGCGGGGTGGCGGTGACTTACTGCCAGCTGCTGGCGAACCGCCGCTTCGGACTCGGCTTCATCATCTTCCCGGTACAGCAATTCACCAAGGCGCTGCCAGCTGACAGCCAGTTTGGGATCAATTTTCACGGCTTCCCGGAGCGCCTCCACCGCCTCGTCGATGCGGCCCAGCGCGTGTAGCGTAATCCCAAGTTCCTGGTAGATCGGGGCCACCCCCTTTGTTGCTGCGGACAGCCTCTGCAGCAAATCAAGTGCCGCCGGATACTTGCCCAGACTGCGCAGCACATGAGCGCGCAGGAAATTGACCTTTACGTCCCGCGGATGCACCTCAAGAATTGCGTCGAGTTGGACAAGCGCCAGGTCGAATTCCCGCGCTTTGATCATCTCCTCGGCCTGCTCGAAGGCCTGTCGGTAGGTACCGGTTTCTGACATTGACTCAGCCCGCTGCGCGTTCGCGCTTGTGTCTGGCAAGAATTCGAAGCCGGGAGTGCAACTCCTCACGCTCCAGATAACAACCACGCAGCCAGCGCTCCCCGGTTTTTAGATCGAACCCTGTTCGACCATGCAGAATCCGGCGATTGTCGAAAGAAAGCAGATCGCCGGGCGCGAGCTTGACCTCAACAAAGTTGCGCCGGTCCTCGGCCAACCGAAACAGGGTGCGCAGGCCCTGGTAGATTCGTTCGACCTCATCAACCGACCCGGCGAGCGGTGCACGCAACCAGGGTGAAAAGCGCAGTTCATCAACCTCTCCAAAACGATCAAGACCAATAATGGGTTTTTCGAACCGGTAATCAGAGTCAGTGGCCTTGTTGTAGAACGCAACCGGCAGTGTGGTCAGCGTTTCAAAATGCTGCGGATAGTCGGCGCGCAACTGCGCCACTATTTTAAAGCCATCAGCCAACTGACTGACGCCGCCGTCAGCACTGTTTTCGATACAAAACAGGAATTGCAGACCCGGCATGTATTCCCTTGTACAAAGGTCAGCATGCAAGGGAAGCGTCATGGTCGTGTAGGCATTGGACGTCGCGTCCGGGACATCCTTCACATCGAACACAAACCCAAAATTTGTGGGTCTGATCGGGCCAATTCTGGCGGGCACGTCTTCTATCGTCTGTTCGTTCGCCGGCAAATTTTCGACAATGGCAACACCATGGACATGCAGTGCATGGCACCAGGCAGCAAAACAGGCTTCATCAATAAGCACATCAGGCCCATTGAAGCGTGGCACCTGTGGCAAAGCGCTGGCGTCCCAGGATAAGCGTTCTGGCAGCTGAAACATTTCCCCGCTGGCCTCATGGCACCATGCACGCAGCCAGCCTGGGTGATATTCACTGGTATCGCCCGTCGACCAGATGACGATGATGCCTCCACAGCCAGAGACCTCGGCATGGCTGACAGCCAGGTTGTCCGGCACGTCAAGCAGAGGCAGGGTAAGCTCCCTTGTCACGGGGTGAGTCGTTGCCGGATCAGCGGCATTCTCGCGCAGCCAGAAACGGTTAAAACCGGAGCACAGGCCATCACTCCAGGTAACCCTGACGCCATGCTCGATCACATCCACCGCGGTAACGCGATGTCGAACAGGATAGGTATCAAAGTCCGGCGTTGAAATCTGACTGAAGGCCATCGTGCGTCTCCCTTGCTAGCGCGTTAATAGTAGCGTGTGGGCAGTAACCCGCTAGCGGCTAAATTTTTCCAACTGGTCACGATACTTGTCCAGCACCGCCATAATGTCGATGAGGCAGTCATCCCTGAGTTTCTCAAGCGCCGCGATGCTCTGGTCACCGGCCTGACGCGCTGTACCCTCAACCATGCGATCAATAAGCTCGGGCGTGAGTTCGGGCGCAACCAGTTTGGTCCAGGGCAGTTCCAGTGCCGGCCCAAACTGCTCCAGCATGTGTCGCATACCGCCTTCTCCACCCGCAAGGTGGAAAGTCAGGCAGGTGCCCATGATTGCCCAGCGGAGACCCGGTCCGTACCGAACCGCATCATCAAGCTCGGCCGTGGTTGCCACGCCATCCTTGACGAGGTGCAAAATCTCGCGCCACAGGGCTTCCTGCAAGCGGTCAGACAGATAGCCCTCAATCTCCCGGCGCACCACCAGCGGGATCATGCCAATACCGCGATAGAACTCCGTAATTCGGCTTACATTTGTCTGGTCTGTCTTCTCACCGGCAACAATCTCCACCAGCGGCAGCAGGTAAACCGGGTTAAACGGATGACCAACAAGGATTCGACCGGGATTCTCACAGGGCGACTGAATTTCACTTGGCAAGAGACCCGACGAACTGGATGCGACGATTGCATCAACAGGCGCAGCTTTGTCTATCTCAGCCAACAAAGCCTGTTTGATCGCCAGGTTCTCAGGCGCAGATTCCTGCACGAAGCTGGCGTCCCGACAAGCGTCAGCCAACGAATCGGCAATGGTGAGATTGTCACGTGATGCATCACCTGCGAGGCCGGTACGCTCAAGCGTTGGCCACAGGCGCTCAATATCATTGACCAGCCGTTGCCCAAAGCCGGGGGAAGGGTCCCAGGCCCGTACGGCATGGCCATGCGCGAGCAGGCGTGCTGTCCAGCCGGTACCAATAACACCTGTACCAATAATGGCAACTGAACTCATGCTGCCAACTCCAGCTTGACCCGGGCCTGGGCTGGCGTCAGCGCCCTTGCGCCCATCAGTTCAAGGATTGACCTTGCGCGCTCGACCAACTGCGCATTGCTGGCCAGCACGCCGCGCTCCAGGTAAAGGTTGTCTTCAAGACCGACCCTGACATGACCACCCAGCAATGCTGCCTGCGCGACCATGGGCATTTGCAGTGCACCCAGGCCAAAACTTGCCCAGGTGGCACCCGCCGGCAGATGGTCCACCATGTTTTTCATGCTGCTGGTATCAGCCGGTGCCGCCCAGGGAATCCCCAGGCAAAGCTGAATCAATGGCGAACCGTTGATGAGCCCCTCGTCAACCATCTGGTTCACAAACCAGAGTTGCCCGGTGTCGAACACCTCAAGTTCCGGCTTTACGCCCAGCGCCTGAATCTGCGTAATACCCGCTCGGAGCATGTCCGGGGTCGATACATAGACCAGCGAGCCATCACCAAAGTTGAATGATCCGCAGTCCAGCGTGCAGATTTCCGGCCTGAGTTCGTCGACATGAACCAGTCGTTCCAGGGCACCTACCAGATCGGTCTCATTGCCAAACGCCAGCGGGTTATCACCGGGCCCAATATAGAGATCGCCCCCCATGCCAGCTGTCAGATTAATGATGACATCGGTATCGGCTGAGCGAATTCGGTCTACTACTTCACGATAGAGTGCAGGATCACGACTACCCTTGCCAGTTGCAGGATCTCTGACGTGGCAATGCGCAACCGCCGCGCCTGCCTTCGCAGCCTCAATCGCTGCCGTTGCAATCTGCGCCGGGGTGACAGGCAGATCCGGGTGTTTTGCTGCAGTCTCAGCTGCGCCAGTTACCGCGCAGGTAATAATGACATCTCTATTCATTGTTCATCACATGTCCGAGGGTTTAAATCTGAGGGTCGTACGGAGATTTACCGGCATGTTAACTTAACGACGCTGTCGCTGCATAAACGCCATCAGACTACCGTCGTCGCCGACGCCGACCCGCGGCAACTGCTTCTTTGGCGGGCAACGCAAACACCCCTTCGAGCGCTGGAAAATCGTCGGTGGCATGGGGTATCGCCATGGCACCCACAAAAAGATCCTGGAACTCCGGTGCCAGCGCTATCTCGATTTTCTCAATACGCGGCACGAGTGCCTCAATTTTGCCGCGAGAATCTTTGTCCAGCAGGGCTATTCTTGCGCCGGTACCGGCAGCATTGCCGGCGCTTGTCACGCTGGGCAGCGCGCAATTCGGAATCAGGCCAAGGAGCATCGCGTACCTGATATCAATATGACTGCCAAAGGCACCAGCAATACGGATGCGATCCACCTGGCTCACACCCAGCTCCAGCATCAGCAACCTAACGCCCGCATACAGCGCCGCTTTAGCCAACTGCACTGCGCGGATGTCCTGTTGCGTCACCAGAATTGGCCTCACGCCGTCCCGCACAACATACGCAAAACTGCGGCCCTGCTCGATGACACGCTCAGAACGTGAGCTCGCATCGGCCGCAAATAGTCCATCCTGTCGAATCAGCCCCTGCAAAAACAGCTCCGCCATGATTTCGATAACGCCAGAGCCGCAGATACCCGTCACACCCGAGCCAGCAACAGACGCCTCAAATCCTGCCTCGTCGGACCAGAGATCACTGCCTATTACCCGGTATCTGGGCGCAAGGGTTGCGGGATCAATCCGCACACGTTCAATTGCGCCGGCTGACGCCCGCTGGCCACTGCTGAGTTGTGCGCCTTCCAGTGCAGGGCCTGTCGGACTGGACGCGGCCAGCAGGCGATCACGATTCCCAAGGACAATTTCCGCATTAGTGCCGATGTCCACCACCAGGCTGACTTCTTCTCGTTCCTGCGGGCTTTCCGCCAGCAACACACCTGCCGTGTCTGCACCGACATGGCCCGCGATGCAGGGCAGCGTATACAGTCTCGCCCCGGCGTTGCCGCCCATGCCCAACTCCCTTGCCGCGTACTCGATGCTCGTGTCTATGAC
>CAYGNA010000259.1:0-6071 GCA_964351065.1 uncultured Pseudomonadales bacterium | reverse complement strand
CCCCGCCACGCCCACGCCACCAAGTGCTCCTGCGCAGCATAATGCCTGCCAAGTCACACCAGACCTCGTTGATCTCGGTCTCGAGGCAAGTTCGCGCCAGTTGATTGAGTTAAGGGCCAAGCCCGTTGATCTACGGATTGACCTTGCGAGCAGCGCGCTTGTTGTTATCGATATGCAGAATTTTTTCTGTGCAGTTAAAGATGGGGATGAGACGGAGGATAAACCTTCACGACGCCCCATTGAGCCACTGCAGCATCTCATCCCGGTGCTGCGCACCGCAGGCGTGCCGGTTGTCTGGGTGAACTGGGGCAATCGTCCTGACGAGGCCAATCTGCCGCCGGGCGTCCGCTATCCGTTTCATCGCGCGGGCAGCGAACAGGCCGCGCCGTTTCTTACCGAGGGCAGCACGGACGCTGCCATCATCAACGAGCTACCGGCTTTGCCCGGCGATTACCACGTGAACAAGTATCGACTCTCCGGTTTCTGGGACACACCGCTTGACAGTATTCTGCGCGGCCTGCGCAGAAACACACTGTTTTTTGCCGGCGTGAACCTGGACCAGTGTGTGTACCACACGCTGGCAGATGCGCACTTTCTTGGCTATGACACCCTGCTGCTGGAGGACTGTTGCGCGACGGGTTCTCCCGAGTTTTGTACGCAGGCAACCCTGTACAATATCAGGCGTTGTTTTGGCTTTACATTGCAGTCATCTGATCTCGCGGCGGCGTCGAATTCCCTCCGCTTGTAGCGCAGAATTGCGCTAAATCATCACGAAAGCCTGCTTCTTGTGGTATTTTGCCGGGTCGGATTTGATTGTGCAGCCAGCAAAGGAGAAGAGATGAGCGAGACCGCGCAGACACAAGAATACACAACACCAGAGCAGGAGCAGGCACAGAAAGGGGCCAATGTCCCTGATGCCTATGAATTGCCCATTGAGGAGATAAACCCACTCAATGCTCACCTGTTCAGCGAAAACCGCTGGGAAACGTTTTTTGAGCGGCTGCGCAAGGAAGATCCGGTGCATTTCAACGAAATTGAAACCGCGGGACGCTACTGGTCGCTGACCAAGTACCAGGATATCAAGGCCGTGGACGCAGACTGGCAGCGTTTTTCATCTGCAAATGGCATCACGCTCGGATTCAAACCGGGTACTGTCGTGCCGAACGGTGCCTTTACCGGCAGCCAATCGCCCTTTATTGCCCAGGATCCGCCCGGGCACGATGCCCAGCGCAAAACCGTCACAGGTGTGGTTGCACCTCCTAACCTCGCCAAACTGGAACCCTTGATCCGTGAGCGAACCTGCAAGGTGCTTGACGCCCTACCGGAAAACGAAACCTTCGACTGGGTCGATACTGTCTCGATTGAACTGACAACCCTCATGCTCGCCACACTGTTTGACTTCCCGCTGGAAGATCGCCGCAAGCTGACTCGCTGGTCGGATGTTGTGTTCGCCATCCCCGAGCCAGGCGGCATCGTCGAAACCCAGGCGCAGAAGCGCGAGGAGTTTATGGAGTGTGTCACCTATTTCGCCAAACTCTGGGAGGAGCGCAAGGAGAAACCGGGTGATGATCTGGTCTCGATGCTGGTTCATGGCGAGGCAACGCGCGATATGGCGCCGCACGAGCACCTGGGCAACCTGCTGCTGCTTATCGTGGGTGGCAACGACACGACCCGCAATACCATGAGCGGCAGTGTGTATGCGCTCAACAAGTTCCCGGCGCAATATGACAAACTGATTGCGCAGCCGGAATTGATTCCCCAGATGGTTGCCGAGGTGATTCGCTGGCAGACGCCGCTCTCTTACATGCGCCGTACTGCAAACCAGGATTGTGACATTGGTGGCAAGCAGATCAAGGCTGGTGACCAGATTCTCATGTGGTACACCTCTGGCAACCGTGACGAAGAGGTTTTTGAGAATGCTAACGAATTGGACATCGAACGGCACAACGTCAGGCAGCACCTGTCGTTCGGGTTTGGCATTCACCGCTGTATGGGTAATCGCCTGGCGGAACTGCAATTGCGTGTGCTGTGGGAGGAGATACTCAAGCGCTTCGAGAAAATTGAGGTGCAGGAAGAACCCAGCCGTACTTTCTCCTCATTTGTGAAGGGATACACTCATCTGCCGGTTAAGGTGACGCGCAAGCAGGCCTGATAGCTGACTGCTAGCCTGGGAGAAAACTCAGGCTAGCACGTCATCCGCAACAAAGTACTGCGGGTCTTCAATCACATTCACTTCAACCAACCCGCCTGCCTTTTTGAGTAGTCGCCTGCATTCATCACTTAAGTGAACCAGACGCAGTGTCTTACCCGCGTTGAGATACCGTTCTGCCAGCGTGTCTATTGCTTCCAGGCCGGAGTGATCTGCAACTCTGGAGCGCGCAAAATCGATAATCACATCATCGTTGTCCTGCGCCGGATCGAAACGATCCAGGAATGACGTCACTGAGCCAAAAAACAACGGCCCGGTGATGGCATAAACAGTTGAGCCGCGATGATCTTCTCTTGCTTCAATCAGAATGTGCTTCGCGTGTTCCCAGGCAAAAGCCAGTGCAGAGACAATCACGCCCACGACGACGGCGATGGCGAGGTCAGTTGCCACGGTCACTGCGGAAACAAGCACAAGCACCATGGAGTCTGTTCGGGGGACCTTGCGGATAACGCGAAAGCTGCTCCATTCGAAGGTGCCGATCACGACAATAAACATCACGCCAATGAGTGCGGCCAACGGAATCTGCTCGATCAACGGGGACGCCACCAGAATAAACAGCAGCAGACAAAGCGCGGCGGTGATGCCCGACAGGCGACCACGGCCACCGGAATTCACGTTGATCATGCTTTGCCCAATCATGGCGCAGCCGCCCATGCCACCGAAGAGCCCGGTTGCGGTATTGGCAACACCCTGCGCAACACACTCGCGGTTACCTCGACCGCGCGTTTCTGTCACCTCATCAACCAGCCTGAGCGTCAGCAGGGATTCGATCAGGCCAATCGCGGCCAGAATGATCGAGTAAGGCAAAATGATCATCAACGTGTCTATGGAAAATGGCACCACAGGGATATGGAAAGAAGGCAGGCCGCCCTTGATCGACGCGATATCGCCAACCACCCGCGTATCCAGGTTAAAGCCAAACACCAACAGGCTGACCAAGACAATGGCAACCAGGGATGAGGGAATTGATGTCGTCAGGCGCGGCAGGAAGTGAATGATCGTCATGGTCACCAGCACGAGGGCAATCAGCATGTAGAGTTGCTGCCCTTCCAGCCAGGCAACATCGATAATGCTGCCCTGCATAAACGTGCCATGCAGCCAGCCGGGTTCACCGGCCACACCAAACTGACTCAGTTGGGCGAGAAAGATCACGATAGCCAATCCGTTAACAAACCCCAACATGACAGGATGGGGCACCATGCGAATGAATTTGCCCAGCTTGAGCAGACCCGCGCCGATCTGAATGAAGCCCATTAACACAACGGCCGCGAACAGGTACTCGACGCCGTGATCGGCCACCAGGGTAACCATGACAACAGCCAGTGCCCCCGTCGCGCCGGATATCATTCCTGGTCGCCCGCCAATACATGCGGTGATCAGGCCAACCATAAACGCCGCATACAAACCCACCAGCGGCCCAACACCGGCAACAAACGCAAATGCGACAGCTTCTGGCACAAGGACCAGTGCAACGGTGATACCGGACAAGAGATCATTTTTGATTAACGTAATTTTGGTGGCGGGCAACGAAGACATGCAAAAACCTTTAACAACGATTTATGGGCTGCGTAAAAATCACTCAGCGTGGTGGTACCAATCGTCGGTAAACTGTTTTTGTTTGTGCAGCGACAGGCGGGGCGCGCAGTCTAGCCAATCCTGCTCATGGATACAAACCGCGTATCGTTTGATAGCGGTTTTTTTCGGTATCAGTTCACAGCCAGTCAGGTACCAGGTCGAGGCGTCGGCTGTTCACGGTAAACATCAAAGTTTGTTGTGGTCTGCTGATACACCGAGAAGTAGGCACCGACTGCCAGCAGTTGGCAGTAAACCGACATGGCCAGTTGTTTGAACTCCCTGAGCTCAAACGCCTGCAGTGCAATTTTTACCATCGCGTATGCGGTCAGGGCGATGCAGACCAACACGGCTTGCCGTACCAAAAACCTGATTCGGTTGATATGGTCAGATTCATCAAGATAAGGGTCCCTGCGCCCGCCGAACCAGTGCCAGCACACAATGGCGCCCAGCAGGCAGTAACCACCACCCAACACCGCAAGATTTGCGCCCGCGCTAAACCAGGTGAGATCAAACTGGCTGATATAGGCCGTGAATAATCCAAACAGGAGATAAGCGGCGACCAGCATGGTTAGCTGGGTTACTGACACAATATCCGTCAGTTTGCGTGCTCGCAGCGTGGCGGTTCGCACCGTGCGGGTATCGGCATCGCGCATAAACTTCCAGGTCCTGAACGTGAAGAATTCCAGCAGGACAAACGGCACACTTTGCAGCATGAACAGCGCCCAGGCCACACCTGCATAGTCACCGTTTGTGGCATCCGAGACGAATACGATCCAAAAGAAGCCCCCTACCAGCACGATCGCCCAGTTGATCCATGAAAAGTGGACGAGTGCACGTTCATAGTGAGCCGGTGATTTTGGATACAGCCGCGGATAATCTGACTGTGGATGAGTGTCGAGTAAATGTTTTGCATTCGCCTTGATACGTGACGGTAACCAGATGGAAACCACGATGATCTGGCTCAGCAATGCAAGGCTGAAGAGGATATTTTCGGTCATGGTTAGCCCCCCTTAAGTGGCTGTTGTTTCATTAATTCGGCAAACGCAAGTCGAATTTCGGAATCTGTCGCGCCGGCCTCCCTGAGTACCTTGATGGTGTCCGCTAGTCGGTCGGATACCACCGCTTTGATATCGCTAGAACAATTGGCTACCGCATCCGGATGAATAAACGTGCCGCGGTAGCCTTTTGTTTGTATGACTGAGTCCCGCTCAAGCAGTCGGTAGGCTTTTGCCACTGTCTTGTTGTTCAGCCGAAGATCACCAGCCAATTGCCTGATTGACGGCAGGTTGTCACCCGGTGCCAGTTTCTTGTCTTTGATAGCGCTTTTGATCTGGTTAACCAATTGTTCAAAAAGCGGCTCATCCGAGTCGATGTCGACGATGACTTCCATAGTTCAGTTACCGTGGCTTGTACCACTTGTGCCATATGTACCAGTTGAAGTAAGGGTACATATACCTAAAGGCGAAAGCAAGCAATCTTTCGGAATAACTGGAAAGGGCGCGTTTAGGGGCCGAGCGGGTGTAACAGATTGAGAAGCACGTCCTGGTTAAACGAGGATGCTTCGGTGTCCGGGAAGTTGGTGAGGCTGAGTACGTATCCCTGATTCTGAAAGTGCGAATAGTTTGTCAGCACAACCAGCACAAGGTCTGCGTCTGGCCAGACATAAATTTTCTGGCCGTCCATGCCCTGCGCGGCGGATACGTCACTGTTTAGCACCCACCAGTGCAGGCCATAAAAGACCGCAGTCTGTGCGCTAAGGCTCGCGTCGACGTAAGCGCTTGAGATCACCTGGGTACCGTTCCATTCGCCGCCGCGGGCAAACAACAACCCAAAGCGGGCGAAGTCTGCCGGTGTCATGTCGAGACAACAGTAGGTGAGTGGCTGCGTCCCTGTTGGATCGAGCCAGAATCCAACCCCGCTGGTATCGATGCCAATAGGCGCCAGTATTCGCGTGCTCAGGTATTCATGTGCGGAAAGGCCGGTAGCGCGACGCAGCAGGGGTTCGAGCAGTTGTGAGGTGGGATTGGAGTAGATGAACTGGTTGCCCGGTGCAGCGACCGTGTCCCGGGTGATGGCATACGCCGTCTGGTCGAACTGAACAAAAATGTTAGCCTCGGGGATGCCTCCACGCATTTCCAGCAAATGCCTTATGGTAATCGTCGCCTTGCTGGTGCCTTGCCACTCGGTCAGGTAGTTGCTCGCAGGGGTGTCCAGGCTACTGATCATACCCTCGTCGATGGCCACGCCAATGGCGGCAGCGTAGAAACTCTTCGCGACTGACCAGCTG
>CAYGNA010000258.1:0-6087 GCA_964351065.1 uncultured Pseudomonadales bacterium | reverse complement strand
TCTGCAGGTTGTGCGATTTGAGGCAGATACCAACGATGACGAGTGGACCCAGATTGCGCTGCTGGTCGAGGGCAGGATTGCTGGTATGTCACTGACCTATTCCGGGTCTAACCTGGATCGGGATCGCTACTATGCCGCGGATTATTCGCTGTATGCAGATGCCACCCTGTCCCCGGGTTATGTCTCAACCTACTATTCCTGTTATGTCGCCTACTTTGGTGACTGCGTCGACCCCACCACCAGCTTCACGGGTGATAACAAGTACAAGCGCACAAACCACGAACTGCGTCTGACCTCCTCACCTGATCAGCGCCTGCGCTGGATTGCCGGTGTGTTCTATGAAGATGCCAGCCACGCGTTTGACCTTGAATGGCATGTGCTTGGTTTATCCGAGCTCACCACGGCAAATACAGGTGCGGGAACGCCGGCGGCGGTTGAAGATCCCGATATTTACTGGACAACTGATCAATACCGGGCGAACAAGGAAACTGCGGTCTTCGGCGAACTCGCGTTTGATATTACCGAAGACCTGACGGCATCGTTCAGTACGCGCTACTTCGACTACGATTCGCAGCTTATAGGCTTCTCAGGCACGATCTGGTGGCCTGCGCGGTTTGGCCCCCGGACCGAACCGTTTAACACCAACCTTGAGACCAACAACAAGGATCACGTCAGCAAGTTCAACCTCTCCTACAATGTGAACGATGCCGTGATGGTGTATGGCACCTGGGCAGAGGGCTACCGCCCGGGTGGTTTGAACCGCGTGTATAACACGGTGATTGGCGGAACTTACGATCCTGACTTCCTGACCAGCTACGAGGCTGGCGTCAAATCCACGCTGATGGATGGGCGCCTGCGACTCAACGCGGCGATTTATACCCAGAAGTGGGACAACTTCCAGCAGTCGAAAATCGATACCTCCGTATCTGTACTCTCGCTGACGGATAACGTGGGTAACGCAGAGAGTAGTGGTTTTGAAGTTGACGGGTCATACCTGATCAACGAAAACTGGGATATCAACTTTGGCCTGTCGTACATTGATGCCACCCTGTCCGAAGGCTACTGGCTGCGGGCCGCTGATGAGGGCGTAACGCCACCCCAGGCACCTGCCGGCACGGAATTGCCACGCGTACCTGACCTGAAGTGGAATCTGTCCTCACGTTATAACTTCAACATGATGGGCATGGATTCATTCTTCCAGGGTTCATACACCTACACGGGTGATTCCTACAACTCTTTGTATGGGACTTCATCAACGCGTACCCGCTCACTGCAGGAGTCGTACTCTGTGATGAACGTGGCCCTTGGCGTAGAGACCGAAGGCTGGTCAGCTGAATTGTTTGTCAAGAACCTGACAGACGAACGCGGCCAGGTGTTTATCAATGGCGCAAGCTATGATGAGCGAGTCACTTCCAACCGACCGCGCACGGTGGGTCTGCGGTTCCGCCAGCGTTTTTAGGCTGATACGAGTAAAGAAGGGTGCCTGATGGCGCCCTTTTTTTTGCCTGTCTTTTGGGCTGAAGTGGCGCAACCATGCCCACCCTCTTTATCATTTCGACCGAAGTGGCGTAGCCATTACTCCCATGTCATTTCGACCGAAGTGGCGTAGCCATTACTCCCATGTCATTTCGACCGAAGTGGCGTAGCCACGTAGCGGAGAAATCTTCTTCTTCCAGCGTCGGAGATCTCTCCACTCCGGCCCTGCGGGCCTGCGGTCGAGACGACAGGCCAGGGCCCTGCGGGCCTGCGGTCGAGACGACAGGAAAGGGCTCTGCGGTCGAGACGACAGGCCAGGGCCCTGCGGGCCTGCGGTCGAGATGACTGTGTCTAGATAATCAAAGCAAGCGCATCCAGCACTGCGTTGGGCTGCTCGGACAACATGGAATGCCCGCACGGGTTCAGCGTGACCAGCCGGCTGTGCTCGATCAGGCCAGCCATCTTGCTGGCGTTGACCGGCGCAGTCATCTTGTCTTGCGCGCCGGCAATGATCAGCGTTGGCACATTGATTTTCTCAGCCAACGCTTCCCCGCCCTGAAACTGGTTACAGGCATTGAGGTCAGCAAAAAAAACGTCTTCCGGGGTGCGTTCCAGCAATCGCTGGCCGCTCATGGTCATGCAAATGCCAGGGTTCTCGTTCCCACCCATTTCCCCGAATGGACTGTGACTCCAGGTGTTTGCCATATCAATGGCGTCATGGTCATTTGCTTTGGCGGCATCGAGCAGCATTTCTGTGACAGGCATTGGGGTGGAAACGCCGAGCAATGCCAGCCTGCGGGTTTTTTCAGGGTGGCACGCGGCGAAGTTGAGTGCAACCAGTGATCCCATGCTGTGTCCCACTATCGCACTGTCGGTGATCGACAGTGCATCCAGTAATGCAGCCACCCATGATGCCATTACCTCGATTGATGTCAGGGCCGCACCGGCCGATCGGCCATGACCGGGCAGGTCTGGCGCAATTACATTAAATTTGTGGCGCGCAAAATACCGGGCAGGTAATACCCAGACGCTGTGATCCATGCCAGCGCCATGGATGAACAGCACGCTGGGCTGGTCACGCTCATGTTTACCGTTGCCGTTACTGAAGAACACGCGCTGCCCGTCGACATCAATGTACATACTATCTACCCCTTCTGTGATGCCCGTAAGGCGCGTTTCAGGTCGCTGATCAGGTCGCTCGAATCCTCCAGGCCGATAGACAGCCTGATCAAACCCTCCGAGATACCGGCGGCCCTGAGAGAGTCGGCATCCATACGGTGATGGGTTGTGCTGGCTGGGTGAATGACCAACGATTTTGCGTCGCCGACGTTGGCCAGATGCGAGAAGATATCAAGCGACTCAATAAATTTGATACCTGCTTTGCGTTCACCCTTGATACCGAAACTGAATACCGCACTACTGCCTTTGGGTAACATCTCCTTTGCCAGTTGGTGATCGGGGTGATCAGGCAGCATGGGATGATTGACCCACTCTACCTGCTCCTGCGAATTCAGAAATTCAACAATTTGAGCCGTGTTTTCCATGTGTCGGGCCATGCGCAGTGGCAGGGTTTCGATACCCTGCAAAATATGGAACGCCGTGGTTGGACTCATACACGCGCCAAAATCTCTCAAGCCTTCTTTGCGCGCCCGAGTGATAAATGCAGCCGGGCCAAACTCTTCAGCAAAGTTCAGGTTGTGGAAACCATCGTAGGGTTCAGTCAGCGTAGGAAACTTGCCTGAAGCCTCCCAGTCGAAGGTGCCGCCGTCGACCAGCAGGCCTCCAATCACAACCCCGTGGCCGGAGAGAAACTTGGTGGCCGAGTGCATGACGAGGTCAGCGCCGTGATCAATCGGTCGGCACAGGTAGGGGGTCGCAAAAGTGGCGTCAACCATCAGCGGCAAGCCGGCGGCGTGTGCAATGTCGGCAATGACGGGGATGTTGAGTACTTCCATGCCCGGGTTGCCGACCACCTCGCCAAAGACCAGGCGCGTGTTGTCCTTGATTGCGTTTCGAAATGCATTCGGGTCCCTGGGGTCAACAAAGGTCGTCTCAATGCCGAACCGGCGCATCGTGTAATTCAGCAGGTTGTGTGTGCCGCCATAGATGCTGCGTGACGCCACTATGTGCTCGCCCGCACTGACAATTGTAGCCACGGCAAGGTGCATCGCGGCCTGCCCACTTGCGGTGGCAATGGCGCCAACGCCATTGTCGAGTGCGGCGATACGCTCTTCGAGTACGGCGTTGGTCGGGTTTGAAAGTCGGGAGTAAACGTGCCCGGCACGCTCAATGTTAAACAAACCCACGGCGTAATCCGTGTCGCGGAAGACAAAAGATGCGCTCTGGTAAATCGGCGTTGCCCGCGCTCCCGTGGTGGGGTCAGGCTGCTGGCCCGCGTGCAGGCTGAGCGTATCGAATTTTAGTGTCGGGGGTTTGGCCATGGTTACCTTCCAATAATTGTTCTGCCAGTCGTTTTCCTGTGCCTGGACGCCTGGTTGTCATCGAGCGTTGGCTATACAAGTGCCTGTGGTTATTCGAGCGTGGTTGTCAGCGCCTGATAGATCGCGACCGAGAGATCGTCCCGGAAGCGCCAGGGAGAGCGGAACAACTGAATCATGCCAACCACGACAACATCCTCAACAGGATCCCACCAGTAAACTGTGCCCGAGGCACCGCCCCACTCGATCTCGCCGCGAGATGAAAGAACGCCGCGCCGGATAGGATCAATGTAAACGCCAATACCGAGTCCATGCCCACCGCCAATTCCCAGGGTACGGTCATGGTCTGGTCCAATATTGGCATCGGTGATACTAAGCGGCAGGTGATCCTGCGTCATGAACTTGATGGTCTTGGGACCAAGTATTCGTTTGCCATCGAGGATGCCCCCGGCGCGCAGCATCTCCAGAAATCTCAGGTAGTCACCGGCGGTTGAGATGAGGCCACCACCGCCGGAATCAAAGCCCGTGACCCGGTAGTTGGGCGCAAACGGCACACCGGCCGTGATTACCATCTTTGAATTGTCCGCATCCCAGGCGTGCTGGGTTGCAAGCCGGGAAAGCTTTTCGGCGGGTACGCTAAACGCGGTGTCCGGCATGTCGAGCTGATCGAAAATGTGTGTCTTGAAGAACTCACCCAACGGCTGGCCAGAGAGTTTCTCCACCACGGCACCCAATACATCCGATGCGTAGCTGTAGCGCCATTGCTCACCTGGCTCATACAGCAGCGGTAGCTGGCTGACTCGCTGTACAAACTCGTCAAGCTTGCGGCTTTCGGAAATCTTCAGGTCTCCAAGGTGCGCAAGTGGCTCATGTCCGGCGGGATCCCCGTAGCTTAAGCCCGACATGTGGGTAAACAACTGGTGCATGGTGATAGGCTGTGTTGCCGGGCGGAGTTTCCCATTTTCAAAAACAGTCATCTCTGCGAAGGCAGGGAGGAACTTCGAAACAGGGTCGTCTAACTGGTAGTAACCTTCCTCATACAGGATTAATGCGGCGACCGCGGTAGTGGCCTTGGTCATGGAATAGATACGAAACAGGCTGTCGATCTGCATGGGCGCCTGGTTGTCCATCCCCATGGTCCCTTTGACCTGGGAATCCACCAGTTTGCCGTGCCGCGCTACCAGCGTGACCATGCCGGTAACCCTGTTCTCGCTGACGTACTTGTCAACCATACGCTCAACCCGCTGCAGTCGTTCCCTGGAGAAGCCAGCTGCCTCTGGTGTGGTAGAGGGTAGATCAGCTGCATTGGTGAACGAAGCAACAAGTAAAAGAGCGAGTGTAAACAGGCGCATAATAATCAATCTGAATTTGGCGGAGGGGTCATCATACAGACAAAGGTGACGGGTCGACCATCGTGGTAGGATGCGCGAATGTTTAGTGACCTGTTTCGTTTCTGCTCATCACTGGTGCTGCTCACCGTTATCAGCCTCTCGGCAAACGCGGGTGGCGTCTTGCGCGTGGCTCACGCCCTGGAGTACGGCGGCGCAGAAAATCTGAACCCCTATGATCCAAACCGGTTCACACCGGCAATCTACTTTATCTACTCGCGCCTGGTGCGGCCTGACGAGCAGGACAAGCCTTCCCCGGATTTGGCCCTGTCCTGGTCAAGCAATGAGACGGCCACCGTCTGGCGGTTCAATCTGAGGCGCGGTGTGACCTTCCACGACGGCAGTACGTTTGATGCGGCAGACGTGCTCTACTCGATGAAGTTTATGCTTGATCCGGATGTGGATTCACCCCTGATCTCAACCCTGGGGCTGGTCGACAGGGTTGAAATTATCGATCGCTACACGGTTGATATGCATCTGAAACTGGCGCATGCGGATTTCCCGGTGTTACTGATGGACTACCGGGCGCGCATGATTCCGGAAGGCAGTGGTGACAATATCAGTGAGACAGGAATCGGTACCGGGCCTTTTATACTCGAAAAAAATGATCCTGAAGGCATCACCCGGGTAGTCGCCAATCCGGATTATTTCCTGGGTCCGCCAGGCCTGGACGCGATTGAGGCGATTGCGGTCAGCGACACCAACGCGCGCATGCAGGCGCTGTTATCGGGGCAGTTGGACCTGGTTCAGCGCTTGAGTCCGCGCTTTGAACCGTTGTTTCGGGG
>CAYGNA010000257.1:0-6093 GCA_964351065.1 uncultured Pseudomonadales bacterium | reverse complement strand
GCCGCAGCGGGGGAGCAAGACCCGCAGGGGCTTGCGGAGGAGGAAGGGCAGCGGGAACCGCCGCAAGCCGTGGCGAAAGACATGCCCCAGCTCCGCCTGCAACACTCCATCCGCAACCACCGTCAAAAGGCCAGGCAATCACATCAGGCTTGTGTTGCGTCATCCCGCCTGCCGAAAATGCACGCGCGGTGTTGCACGCAGTTCGGCGGCCTTTTCTTCAGGACTCGCGTCATTCAGGAAGTTACCCCCACCGGTCTCCACACCTGCCAAAAACTTCTGCAGCCCCGGCGCACGCAGCGGGGGATGCAACTGGATGTGGCAATGGTAATGGCCGTATTCACCGCCGTCCGTCGGCGCCTGGTGAATCGCCAGCATGTAAGGGAAAGACATCTGCCAGAGGTTGTCCAGGCGAATCAGCACCTCGTTTAACACCTGTGCCAGGCCCAGACGTTCCTCGCTGGATAAATCAAACAGGTGTGCGTGACTTCTCCTGGGCGCGATGTAGGTCTCAAAAGGAAACCGCGCAAAGTACGGAATGAACGCAATGGCATGTTCATTCCCGGCAATGATGCGCCGACCATCAGTCTGCTCGGTTTCTATAATATCCTGAAACAGGTTGCCGCCCGTTTGGCCATGCCAGGCCGCCATGGCAGCCAGTTCCACTTCGATATTTCGGAAAACAAAGTCGGTTGCATATATCTGGCCATGCGGGTGCGGGTTTGAAACGCCTACGATTTCACCCTTGTTCTCAAACACAAATACGCAGGAGATACCGTCAATAGCGCCAATTGCCGCGGTCTCGGCTGCCCAGCTGTCAACAATCGTCCGGGTCGCGGCAACATCCAGTTCGGCGAGAGTGAGGTTATGCTTCGGCGAGTAACAAATGACACGACACTTACCGCGTGCAGGCGCTGACCGATAGATTCCCGGTGCCGGTTCTGGCTGAGGCGGATCAAGGCTGAACGATGGATGATCGTTGTCGAACACAAATACACTTTCAAACGCCGGATTCTGCTCCCCGGAGACCCGAGCGTTGCCCGGACAGAGATAACAGTTGGGGTCAAAAGCAGGCGGCAACAACGTTGCGCCAGCCTTGGCACCTGACCAGGGTCTGGTGTTCCTGTGGCTAGTAATTGTGACCCACTCCTCGCGAAGCGGATGCCAGCGTTTTTCCCAGGCCATCGTGCCTCCGCTGAAGAGTTGGCTCAGTTAACCCGTTTGGTATTTTCTGTGGCCACTGGCCGGGAAACTGCCTTCACCTCGCCAACAAAGTCTGCATGTTGCATCAGCGCATAGTGGTAGGCTTCCACCAGCGCACTCCAACTGGCTTTGATGATGTCGACATTGACACCTATGGTGCCGAAAATCTCACCTTCGAAACTGTGCTCCAGATAAACCCGCACCTTGGCTGCTGTTTCCTGCGTTGAGTTAATCACGCGCACGCTGTAATCAGTGAGGTGCAACTCGAGGACAACCGGGAAGTGTTCAACCAACGCCTTTTGCAGGGCACGGTTCAGTGCGTCTACCGGCCCGTCGCCTTCTGCCGCGCATAATTTGACCTCATCCCCAACCCGTAGTTTGACGGACGCTTCGATCTGCCCATCCGAGTCGGTATGTTCCTCGTTACTCGGGCTATAGATGCGGTAGTACAGCGGATCAAACAGCGGTTTGTACTTACCAACGTGGCGACGGACCACCAGGTCAAAACTGCCGTCCGCCTTTTCATAGGAGTAACCCGCGTGCTCCCTGTCCTGCACTTCTTCAAGAATGGCCCGGCTGGCACCAGAATCCTCCAGTTCAGGATAGCGGTTGGCAAGTTTGGCGCGCAGGTTGGAACTGCCTGCCAGTTCACTAATCAGGATTTTCCTGGCATTGCCAATCAGTTCCGGATCAACATGCTCATAGGTACTCGGATTGCGCTGCACAGCGCTGACATGAACACCGCCCTTGTGGGCAAACGCTGAAGGACCCACAAATGGCTGGCCGGCCGGTCCCTGGATACCAAGATACTCCCACACACGCCTCGACAGGCCAGTGATTTCCCGCAGATTACCCTCCGGGACACACTGGTAACCCAACTTCAATTCAAGGTTGCAGAGCACTGAGGTCAGGTCAACATTGCCACAGCGCTCGCCAATCCCGTTGATGGTGCCCTGAACCTGAATCACACCTTCTTCAATTGCTCGCAGTGTATTGGCCACACCCAGGCCGCCGTCGTTATGGACGTGAATGCCAAGCTTGATGCCCGGTATTTCCTTGCGCACTTCCCTGACCGCTGCCGCAAGCTCGTGTGGCATGACGCCACCGTTGGTGTCACACAGGATAACGCGCGCTGCACCCGCATCATAAGCAGCCTGCAATGTTGCCAGCGCGTAACCGGGATCACTTCGAAAACCGTCGAAAAAATGCTCCGCATCATAGAACACGGGCTTACCCGTGGCCTCAGCGAGGAATGCCACCGAACCCGCGATCATGTCGAGATTCTTCTCCGGCGAAACACGCAGCGCCTGCTCTACATGAAGATCCCAACTCTTGCCGAAAATGCACGTTACGTCTGCCCGGGCCGCAAGCAGCTTTTGAAGAAAAAAATCATCCTCTGGCCGGCTATCCGCACGGTGTGTAGAGCCAAACGCGCTGATTTTTGACGTTTTGAGCTCAAGCGACTGGGCGCGGGCAAAAAACTCATCATCTTTCGGGTTCGAACCCGGCCAGCCACCTTCGATAAAATCAATACCCATGGCGTCAAGCGCGACTGCAATATCCAGTTTGTCAGCGAGGCTCAGATTGATCCCTTCGCCCTGGTTTCCGTCCCGCAAGGTGGTGTCATATATTTCGATTTTTTTTCTTGCCATGGATATCCCAGCCTTTCCAGCTTTTATAAAGCGCCGCGCCTTAGTATCGAGACCGTGGCACTACGCATATCCCAGCCGTTTTGCCGTTGATTCAATCTCTGACCTTGCAGTCAAAAGCGTATCAAGTGGATCGTAAGTCGCGGCAAGGAAAGCCTCCCGCGCGCTGTCTTTCATGGAGATCGGGAAAATGTTGTTCTGGCAGATCACCTGCAGCGCCTCAATATCAATCACCACTTCAGCGTCCGGATCTTCCTCGACCAGCGAGGCAAGTTTCTGGCGCTCGGCTTTTGCCATCACAATGCAGGGTATGCCCAGCGTCGTGCAGTTACCATGAAAAATCTCGGCAAACGATTCAGCAATCACGGCCTTCAAGCCAAACTTCTGAATTGCCTGTGGCGCGTGTTCACGGGATGAACCACAGCCAAAATTGGCATCCGAGATAAGCACCGAAGCCCCTGCATGTTCTGGCATATCCAGCACATGCTGTTTGCTGTTGCCGCTTGTATCGAACCGTTCATCAAAGAACAAAGCAGGACCCAGTTCATCAAACGTCACGCATTTGAGAAAACGTGCAGGAATAATCCTGTCCGTATCTATGTCGTTCCCCTTGATATAGACCGCCTTGCCGTCCAGTTTTGGTATTGCGATGCCAGTCATAGTGAAAAAACCTCCCTTGCATCTGCTACCGCGCCTTCGATCGCGGCTGCAGCCACCATAATAGGGCTCATCAGGATGGTGCGCCCCGTCGAGGACCCCTGGCGCCCGATAAAATTGCGATTGGAGCTTGAAGCACAAACCTCGTCACCAACCAGTTTGTCCGGGTTCATCGCAAGGCACATGGAACAGCCAGGTTGCCGCCACTCGAAGCCTGCTTCCTCAAAGATGGTATGCAGTCCAAGCGCACGCGCCGCAACGTCAACTTTTTCTGACCCTGGTACGGCAATTGCCCGGACCCCGTCTTTGACCTTGCGCCCTTTAATCAGGTCAGCCACGGCCTGAAAATCACTCAGACGACCGTTGGTACAGCTGCCAATAAATGCAACATCAATATGGGTCCCCTTGATTGGTGTGTTTGCCTCAAGCTGCATATAGCGCAGGGCATCGTTCACCAGGTTGGTATCAGCGGAGGTTTCCGGATCCGGCGTCTTTTCTTCAATTGAAATCGCCTGACCGGGCGTAATTCCCCAGGTAACCGTCGGCCGGATCGACGCTGCGTCAATCACAATCTCATCGTCAAAGGTTGCATCCGCGTCGCTGGCGTATGCGCGCCACTTCGCAACGGCGGTATCAAAATCGGCACCTGCTGGAACACGTTCGCGCCCTTTCAGGTACTCGAATGTCGTGTCATCCGGGTTGATATAGCCGCAACGCGCACCACCTTCAATGCTCATGTTGCATACTGTCATGCGCTCTTCCATGGACATGGCTGCAATTGCCGAACCTGCATACTCGTAGGCATAACCAACGCCGCCATTAACGCCGAGTGTGCGAATCACATGCAGCGTCACATCCTTCGCGGTAACCCCTGGCCCCAGTTTGCCTTCGACACGAATGCGTCGAACCTTCAGTGGGTCCATGGCCAATGTCTGGCTGGCAAGCACGTCCCGCACCTGACTGGTTCCAATACCGAGCGCGATACAACCAAAAGCACCGTGAGTTGAAGTATGGCTGTCACCGCAGCAGATGGTCATACCCGGCTGCGTCAGCCCCAACTCGGGACCCACCACATGCACGATGCCCTGGGAGCCAGACTCAGGAGCAAAATACTCGATGCCGTGCTCACTCGTTGCGTCGCTCAGCACCTGGATCATTTTTTCGGCCATCTCGTCCGACAGCGGCCTGGCACGCGTATCGGTAGGGATAATGTGGTCTACCGTGGCAAAGGTTCGTTTTGGATATGCCACGCCCAGGCCCTTGTCCTTCAGCATGCCAAACGCCTGCGGACTTGTGACTTCATGGATGAGATGCAGCGCCATAAAGACCTGGTATTGCCCGTTATCAAGGCGCCCTACTACATGGTCATCCCACACTTTCTGATACAGGTTCTTGCCCAATGACTGCTCCTGCTGGATTTAAAAGGCGCGAATTTTAGCACGAATTTCCGCCTGACCTATTCCATAAGGGCATGCCGGGAAGTTCCCGTGCGAATACATCCGGTGAACTGGTCAACTCAGTCGGCCAGACAGTTGCCTGACTGGCAGCCCACTACCATTTTCTGGTTTACTCATGCAATGCGCCTCGGCTAGCGAGGTATCAATTTCAGCGTCAGGGGGTAACCTATGCAGGGCTGGTCGGCAATTGCACTAAATACGGCACCGGATTCACAGAATGAGATCCACGGTGACAGGATAGCAAAACAGTATGGCTTTAAGGGCGGACTGGTGCCCGGCGTGACCATTTCAGCCTACCTTACCCAGCCAGCCGTTGCAGCCTGGGGCCTTTCATGGCTCGCCGGCGGCGCTGCCCATGTACGGGTAAGCTCGCCGCTATATGATGGAGAACAATTCACTGTCACCATCAATGAAAGCGACGAGGCCCGCTACACAGCGCAGTTAACGCGCCCTGACGGCACAACTTCCGCAACCGCAGAGGTACAGTTGCCCACTCAGTTGCCCGCTCCGCCAGAACGGCGCTTTGACCCAATTGCAGAACCAAAGTTTGTCGGGCCCGCCGCAAGTCCCGAGGCCTTCCGCCGTCTACAGTTGGAAGGCTGTCTCGCCTTTCGCTACCGTTGGAACGCCGAGCATCGTATGAGCAGTTACGTCCGGGATGCATCGCTCATGCCCGAACTGCTGCAAACCAGCCACCAGGGTTATGCCAATATGTCTTTCCTGCTGGGCACCTCCAACTGGGTGCTGGCCAGCAATGCACACATGAACCCCTGGGTACATCTCGAGACCCACTCGCAGAACTTCCACCCTGCGGCACCGGGCACAGTCGTTGTCGCTGAAATGAGCGTGGTCGACTTCTACGAGAAGAAGGGCCACAAGTTTGTCGATGTAGACGTTAACCTGTTTGACGACAGCACCAACGAATGCCTTTCAACAGTTGCGCTTCGGGCTATTTACCAACTTAGGGGTATGTAACGCCTGGATTGCACCTTGTGTGTAGGTGTTGCAGCCGTTGGATTGCGCCTTGTGTGGCGGTGTTGCAGCCGTTGCCGGGGCGGCATTTTTGTCCGCGGCTTGCGGCCGTCCCGGCTGCCCGTTCTCCTCCGCGCGCCCCTGCGGGTCTCGCGCCC
>CAYGNA010000256.1:0-6100 GCA_964351065.1 uncultured Pseudomonadales bacterium | reverse complement strand
ATACCGGGCTGATGCGCGATGATGTGCAAGGCCACTGGACCACGATCTTCGGCAAGTACCTGGAAGGCAAGCCCATTAAACGGGTGATTGCGACACATCTTCACACAGACCATACGGGCAACGCCGGCTGGATCTGCGCCCAGTGGGGCTGTGATTTGTGGATGAGTCGATCAGACTTCTACATGTGCAAGGTCATGGCGGCGGATGGGCCATCGGATGTGCCTGACGACGCCATCAAGTTCTATCGCCGGGCCGGCTTTGACGAGCCTCGACTGGATCGTTACCGCAGCCGCTTTGGGCAGTTTGGCGCCAGTATCTCGCCGCTGCCATCAGGCTACCAGCGCATCACTGATGGCCAGTACATTGATATCAACGGGCGCGAATGGCGTGCCGTTATTGGTCATGGTCACGCGCCTGAGCATGTCTGTCTCTACTGCCCGGAGCTGAAGATTATTATTGCCGGCGACCAGATACTGCCGCGCATTACACCAAATGTCAGCGTGCAACCCTCTGAACCCAATGCAAACCCGCTGAAGGAATGGATCAATTCCTGCGTGCGCTTCCGCGAGATATTGCCACCCAACCTGCTGGTTTTACCCGCACACGAAAGTCTCTATGAAGGCGTACATGAACGCCTCACGGCATTGATCGATTGGCATGAAGTGGCGCTCGAAAAACTGTACGAGTTATGTGCCACACCCAGGCGCGCAGTGGACGTATTCCCCGCGCTGTTTCGCAGTGAAATTACCGACTGGACTTTTTTTCCTGCCACCGGCGAGGCCATCGCCCACCTGCACTGCGCCCAGGAGCGCAGAATGCTGAAAGTAGAGGAAGATGAGCACGGCGTGGCCTGGTGGCGCCAGGCCTGATAAGGAGTCTGATCAGGGGTCTGGTCATAATGATGGTAGAATCAGCTCCTCTTTAATCTCACAGCCACGCTACCTGTCGCCATGATCCAGAAGTTTCTTTTACCCGCTGTGATTGTGGCTGCCTGTGCCGGTCTTGCCGTGTGGCTGATCATGCAGAAACCAGCACCCGCCCAGCGACGACCCGAGCCGCCGATTTTGTTGGTGGAAGCGGTGCCGGTATCCCTGCAGACGGTCAACTTGAGCGTTCGCGCACAGGGCACGGTAACACCTCGAACAGAAACAACCATCGTCTCTGAAGTCTCTGGCCAGATTGTGGAGGTGTCACCTGCATTTGTGGCGGGCGGCTTTTTCAAGGCGGGCGAAACGCTGGTTCGTATTGATGATCGAAATTACCGCGCCGACCTGAAGCGTGCACAGGCTGCAGTTGCGGCAGCCAGGACGATTGTGACCCGGGAGCAGGGGCTTGCTGACTACGCCGCAGCTGACTGGGCCAAGCTTGAAAAGAGTGAACCGCCTACGCCACTGGCGCTACGCGAGCCTCAATTGGCAGAAGCGCAGGCCAATCTGCAGTCAGCCCTGGCTGACCTGGAGCGCAAGCAGGGTGACCTGGACAGAACCATGATTCGTGCGCCCTATAACGGGATGGTGCGCGAAAAGCGGGCCGACCTTGGTCAGTATGTGGGCGCTGGCAGTCAGCTTGGCGTGATGTTTTCAGTTGAGGTGGCTGAGATACGCTTACCGCTGCCAGATCGTGAGCTACCTTTTGTTAACCTCGAGCAAAGTCCACCTGTGGAAATCAGGGCTGAAATCGGCGGCACAAAATTCACGTGGCGCGGCCGGATTGTCAGGACAGAGGGCATCTTTGATGAACGCAGCCGCGTACTTTACGCGGTCGCTGCTGTGGATGACCCCTATAACCAGTTAAGTGATCGCTGGCTTTACCCATTGCGAATCGGGACTTTTGTTGATGTGACCATTCAGGGTACACAGGTCCATAACGTCGCCGTGTTGCCACGCACAGTGCTGCGACAAGGTAATCGTGTCTGGACAATCGGCAAAGACAATAAACTGGTGCGAAAAGAAGTAACCGTCCTTCGAACTGATGAGACCAGTGCCTACATCAGTGACGGTCTTGGTGACGGCGACATGGTTTGCCTGACGATGCTGGAAAATCCGCTGCCGGGCACGGTTGTCCGATACAACAACAGCGAGGCCGTTGGTGATAATTGATACCCACCAGGGCATCATCGCGTGGTTTGCCCGCAACCACGTGGCTGCCAATCTGCTGATGATTGTGCTGATATTGGCAGGATTAACTGCTGTCATGACCATGCGCACGCAGGTCAATCCCAGCATTGAACCCAACCGAATCACGATTGATATTCCCTATCCGGGAGCGTCGCCAGGTGAAGTCGAAAGCGCTGTCGTGGAGCGTGTTGAAGAAGCCATAGCCGATATCGAGGGCATTGAAGAAATGCGCTCTTACTCGCGTGACGGCTTTGGCCAGGTCCAGGTGATGGTCGAATCCGACTTTGACGTGTCGATGGTGCTGGACGAGGTCAAGCTGGCAGTAGATCGCATCGCCAGCCTGCCTGGGCAGGCAGAGCGGCCAGTAATTTCACGCGCCCTAAATGAAGTGCGCGCCATTGCTGTGCAGTTGTACGGTAACCTGGACGAGCGCGGCCTCAAGTCGCTGGCCTACAAAATCAGGCAGGAAGTACTGGCACTGCCCAGTGTCAGCAAGGCAGAGCTTGCCGGCGCGAGGCCGTATCAGGTCAGCATTGAGGTCACCGAGTCGTCACTGCGTCAGTACGGGTTAACCCTCGACGACGTGGCGCGCGCGATTCGCACGTCTTCCATTGACCTGGGTGCGGGCACCATCCGTACTGATGCAGGTGACATTCTGCTGCGCACCCAGGGGCAGGCCTACTCCGAACATGATTTTGCCGAACTGGTTCTGCTTTCCACCGCTGACGGTACGCGGCTGACGCTGGCCGACATCGCAAAGGTCGATGACGGATTTGCTGAGCAGGCGTTCTACTCCTACTACAACGGCCAGCCAAGTATTGGCATCAATGTGTTTGCCATTGGTGACCAGAACCAGATCGACATCTCACGCGAGGTACGTGCTTACGTTGCCGACAGGCAGTCAAAGCTGCCGGATGGCATCTATATCGATACCTTTCTTGACAGCACCGAGTATCTCTCGGGCACGCTGAACATGATGATGTCCAACATGGCGTCAGGCGTGCTGCTTGTGTTGATTGTCCTTGGCATTTTCCTGCGCTTTAAGCTTGCTTTCTGGGTGATGCTGGGTATGCCGATTGCCTTTCTCGGCGCCTTTGCCCTGCTGCCATTAACTGGTGGCTCGATCAACATGCTGAGCCTGTTTGGGTTTATCCTGGTACTGGGTATCGTTGTTGATGACGCCATTATCATTGGTGAGAGTGTCCAGACATCGCTGGACACAGAGGGTTACAGCATTGATGCAGTGATCCGGGGCGCAAAGCGAGTCGCGGTGCCAGCGACCTTTGGCGTGCTGACTACAATCGCCACCTTTTTACCCCTGTTGTTTGTGCCCGGCAGTTTCGGCGCCTTGCCATCAGCGATTGGCTGGGTGGTGATTCTTTGCCTGGTTTTTTCCCTCGTGGAGTCGAAGTTGATTTTGCCTGCGCACCTGGCCAGCCTGAAGCCACCGCGCGTGAAAGACCTGCAAATTAAAAAGCTCACCAATTTGCCGGCGCGATCGCAGCAGTACATGACGCGCGCACTCCAGCGCCTGATACACAACTATTACATACCATTGCTCGATCGCGCGATTCGGGTTCGCTATGTCACCGCTGCCTCATTCCTTGGTCTGTTGATACTGTCGATTGGTTTTACCGCAGGCCCGTACGTGCGCACTGTGATGTTCCCGGACATGACCATGGACTATGTGGTTGCAAGTATTGAAATGGCCGAGGGCACATCAGCTAACCAGACTATAAACGTGGTGTCTGAGGTGACCACGGCGCTGCAGGCACTGGATGCAAGGTCACCCGCTGGTGAGAAGTTTGTTGATGACTTTATTGCCTATACCTACGGTTCCAACGGCAACGTCATGGTTGATCTTCGGCAAGGCCTGCATGTAAAGCCGGAGGCAGTCGCGGCGGCCTGGCGGGCAGAGGTGGGTGAGATTGTCGGTGCCAAAAAACTGGAGATCACGGGTGCCCAGAAGTCGCATGGTGGGCAAGGTGATATCAGTTTCAAATTGCTTGGTGGCAACATCGATCAACTCAAAGGAGCTGCTGCACTGCTTCAGCAGCACCTGCGGCAATATGACGGCCTGCACGAGATTGAGAACAATGCACAGGGTGCAATTCCGGAAATGGATATCAGGATCCGGCCTGCTGGTGAGGCGCTTGGGCTAACACTGGGCGATCTTGCCGGGCAGGTGCGGGCTGCATTTTATGGTGTTGAGGCGCAGCGACTGCAGCGGGATGGAGAAGAAATCAGGGTGTTGGTGCGTTACCCCGAAAGTGATCGGCAGTCACTCGGTAACCTGGAATCCATGTATGTGCGGGCGCCAACGGGTGAACTGGTGCCCTTCGCTGCCGTGGCAGAAATCAGGCCAGGCGTGAGTCCCTCGGTGGTAACCCGAATTGATGGCGACCGATCAGTTGAAGTCTCCGCCAATCTGGATGCTACGGTGGCCCGGTCTACAGATGTGGTGCGTGACGTGATGGCCGGTTCATTTCGTACCGAGTTGGCGCAGCGATTCCCTAATGTGCGCCTGTCGCTTGGCGGCGCCAGCGAATTGGAATCAGAACTGTTGCTGGGGTTGCTATATGGTGGTGCGCTGGGTCTGTTCGCAATCTATGCGCTCATGGCAATTCCCCTAAAGTCTTACCTTCAGCCACTGATTATTATGTCGGTGATTCCGTTTGGCATGATTGGCGCACTAATTGGTCACCTACTGGTTGGCATTCCCTTTAGTGCGCTGTCACTGTTTGGATTGGTGGCACTTGCCGGCGTTGTGGTGAACGACAGCATTATTATGGTCGACTTTATCAACCAGTCGGTTGATGCCGGTATGAAGGTGCGGGAAGCGGTCCTGAGAGCCGGTTCGGAACGCTTCCGGCCCATCATGCTGACATCACTGACGACCTTCTTTGGCCTGTTGCCAATTTTGATGGAGACCAGTTTCTCTGCCCAGATTGTGATTCCCATGGCCGTGTCACTTGGTTTCGGGATCATGTTTGCTACCCTTATCACCCTGGTGCTGATCCCGTGTCTGTACGTGATGCTTGATGAGTTCAAACAGTTCTGGCAGTCGCTGGGCCAGGCAAAACCTGCACTCGACTCAGAGTAGATCGGTAAGCTCCAACTATCCAGCCCACTGAAGTCCCATGCATGTTGCAATGTATTTTGTGTCGGGCAACACTCAGGTTTCCTCGTTCATCGGAGCACAGTGATGACAATCAAGTATGACAAAACGCTGACCCTCAATTTGCAGGTTTCAGATTGGGAAAAGTCAAAAGCCTGGTACCAGGATGTGTTGGGACTCACCCTGCAATATGAGATGCCCGAAATGGGTTGGTGTGAGTTTGAGATGGCGACACCAGGCGTCACGCTTGGTTTGGATCGCGCCATACCCGGCACAAGCGTTGCTGCCACGTCAGGGGTGACGCCCACGCTGGGTGTCGTGGATATTGAAGAGGCAAGGGCTCACCTTGAGACCCATGGCGTAGCGTTTGCTGGAGACACCATGGTGATCGAGGGTATGGTAAAGCTCGCATACTTTTCAGACCCGGATGGTCATCGATTGTGCCTGGCACAAGGTCTTGCTGATGCCTAGATCTGGTTCGGGTGGGTGGTTGGGATTTTTGGGATTGGATATTTGGTTTCCATACGGCCCCAATTATCCCTCCAGCGGTATTGTTGGTATGGTTGAGCGTCTTTGAATTCACAATTATCGAGAGAGGGAGCCGGCGGTGGTGGGGGGGGAGAGAAGCATGAACGGAAATGAATACATCGCAAGCATTCTAAAGGGTGAGGGCGTCGAACTGATGCCATGCTATCCGAGCAACCCAATTATTGAATCGGTCGCCGAGATAGGCATTCGGCCGGTAGCGTTTCGGCACGAAAGGGGCGCCATCATGGCGGCGGATGGTATCTCCCGCACCAGCGATCGCAAGAAGTTTGGTGTGGTAGCCATTCAGTCCCAGGCGGGGGCAGAGAATGCCGTGGGG
>CAYGNA010000255.1:0-6134 GCA_964351065.1 uncultured Pseudomonadales bacterium | reverse complement strand
TTGGCGGGCGCAAAATCCTTGATGGACCCATCCGCATCTTTCTCGGCGAATCCAGCGCCCTCGCCGTGCTCTTCAAAACTTGCGCCGTCAACCAGCGAGTCAATTCGTTCCCGAATCGTCAGCCGGCCCTTGGCGTGGTGAAGTTCAATAGCGTCCGGTCCACCCTGCTGTTTGGACAGTTCGCGCCTCAGTTCAATCTCGTGTGCTTCTTTATGCCAGCTCATAGCAGGAGTTTATAACAACCACACCTGTCAAAATGCAATGAACTCCGGCAAACTGCGCCGCAAAAATGCAGCAGAATGTTTTAGAAAACATCACAAAGCACCACAAAGCAGCAAGAGGGAGACGAAAACATGGCTAAACTGGCTAACCGGGTTGCACTGATCACTGGCGGCGCCATGGGCATTGGACGCGCTTGTGCAGAAGCACTGGCCCGGGAAGGCGCAAAAGTTTTGGTCACCGACGTGGAAGACATTGCCGGGGCTGAAACTGTTGCCAACATCAAGGCTGCAGGCGGCGAGGCCCTTTTCATACACCAGGATGTGACCAGCGAACCTGGCTGGGAGGCAGTAATCAAGGCCGCCATGGACGAGTTTGCAGCGCTGCATATCCTCGTCAATAATGCTGGTATTGCCATCGCCTCACCCGTCTGGGAGATGACCCTTGCAGATTTTCAGCGCCAGAACGCGGTAAACCTTGATGGCGTGTTTCTGGGCATGAAGCACGCGATTCCTGCCATTACTGCCAGTGGCGGTGGTTCCATCATCAACCTGTCCTCGGTTGCCGGGCTCAAGGCATCCCCGGGACTTGCCGCCTACGCCATGACCAAGGGTGGAGTTCGCCTGCTCAGCAAATCCGTGGCAAAAGAATGTGCCAACGCGGGCAACAACATTCGGGTCAACTCGGTACACCCCGGTATTATAGAAACGTCGATCTGGGACAAGATGGGCAGGACACCCGGCGACGGCGCAAACAGGGTAGATACCGAAGCGATCGCAAGCGCGTCTGTCCCCGGCGGCAAGCTGGGCAAACCACTTGATATTGCCAACGGTGTTGTCTTTCTTGCCTCCGACGAATCGCGTTATGTCAGCGGCAGTGAACTGGTTATCGATCACGCATTTTCGTCCTGACACCTTTCGTGATACTTTTCGCATCTTCGGACGCAGGCGACCGCGAAAAGCGGCGCTTCACTAACACCAAGAACAACAACTGACATTCGAGGTCACCTATGCTAATCGCGGTACCCGCGGAAACTCACGCGAATGAAAAACGCGTGGCGCTGGTCCCGGACGCGGTCAAAAAACTGACGCGCGCGGGTTTCGAGCTACTTCTTGAAGCCGGACTGGGCAACCATGCCGGCTTTTCCGACGCTGAGTATGAGGAGGCTGGTGCGGCAATCACAACAGACCGCACCGCTATCTTTGCCACAGCCGATATTCTGCTGCGTGTTCGCAAGCCCTCATCTGACGAAATTGCCCAGATGAAGTCAGGTGTCGTTCACGTCAGCTACCTCGACCCCTACAACGAGACAGCGCTGATCGATGCGCTTGCCGCCCAGGGTGTTCGCGCTATCAGCATGGAAATGATTCCACGGACCACTCGCGCCCAAAAAATGGATGCCTTGAGTTCCCAGGCAAACCTTGCCGGCTATGTCATGGTCATCGAAGCCGCAAAACAGCTGGATCGAATCCTGCCGATGATGATGACGCCTGCCGGTACCATCAGTCCGTCCCGGGTATTTGTTATCGGTGCCGGTGTTGCCGGCCTGCAGGCTATCGCAACCGCGAAACGGCTTGGCGCAAGGGTGACCGCATTTGACACCCGACCCGTTGTTGCCGAACAGGTACAGTCGCTGGGTGCAAAATTCCTCGATATCGACCTTGGCGAAACCGGCCAGACCAAAGACGGCTACGCGCGCGAACTGACACCTGAACAGATCGCACTGCAGCAGCAGGGTATGAAAGATGCCATTGCTGAATCAGACATTGTCATCACTACAGCCCAGGTGTTTGGGCGCCCTGCCCCGCGCATTGTGAACATTGATATGGTGCATGCCATGAAGCCCGGTGGTGTCATTGTTGACATGGCCGTTGAATCAGGCGGCAACGTCGAAGGGTCAAAGCCGGATGAGATTGTTGATGTGGGCGGCGTGTCCATTATAGGCATATCAAACCTGCCGTCGGTGGTGCCAAAAGACGCAAGCCAGATGTACTCATCAAACCTGTTTAACCTGATTACCGAATTCTGGAATGCAGAAACAAAGGTGTTTACGCTCAACCCTGATGACGACATTGTGAAGGGGTGCCTCATTACTGACGGTGGCCAGATCGTTAACGAAACCATCAAAAATCTGAGAAGTTAGGGGATCCCATGGAAATTGTCTTTCTCACATTCATTCTTGTGTTGTCCGTTTTCCTGGGTTTCGAGCTGATCTCGAAAGTACCGGCAACCTTACACACACCACTGATGTCCGGCGCCAATGCGATTTCAGGCATTACCCTGGCAGGGGCCTTCCTGACTGCTGGCGCGACCGAACACGGTCTCTCAACTATCCTCGGTACCATCGCCGTTGCCTTCGCCACCATCAACGTGGTGGGCGGCTATCTGGTCACCGATCGCATGCTGGCAATGTTCCGTAGCAAGTCCAAAAGTGAGGCCAAGTAATGAATATTCACATACTGGCAAACCTGTCTTACATCGTCGCTGCGGGGCTCTTCATTCTTGGCCTCAAGATGCTGGGGTCACCCGCCACTGCCCGGCGCGGCAACCTGCTCTCTTCCATCGGCATGCTCATTGCGGTTATTGCCGGCCTGACGGCTGAAGGTATCGTTGCCTACCAGTGGATCGTTGTCGGTGTGGTGATTGGCACCATCATAGGCGCTGCCACAGCACGCCTGGTTGCCATGACCAGCATGCCCGAAATGGTTGCCCTGTTTAACGGCACCGGTGGCGCGGCTAGCCTTTTAGTAGGCTGGAGCACACTGTATGGCGGCGAAACCACAACCTTCACGGCTGTCACCATCCTGCTCGCGATCCTTATCGGTGGCGTAACTTTTACCGGCAGCCTGGTCGCCTGGGGCAAACTGAGCGAAACCATTGGCAGTGCGGCGACCGTGTTCAAAGGCCAGCGTATCGTCAACAGTCTGCTGCTGATCGCGCTGGTTGGATCAGGCGTTATGCTTTCGCTTGATCCGGCGCCCGATTCCGTTTGGCTCTATGCCGTTCTGGCACTTTCCCTGCTACTTGGCGTGATGGCAGTTATTCCGATCGGTGGCGCTGATATGCCGGTGGTCATCAGCCTGCTGAACAGTTACTCCGGTCTTGCGGCCTGTGCCGCAGGTTTCGCGATCAACAACAACATTCTGATTGTCGCGGGCTCACTCGTTGGCGCCAGCGGCATCATCCTGACCAACATCATGTGTAAGGCGATGAATCGCTCACTGGCCAATGTCCTGTTTAGTGGCTTTGGCGCTGTCAAGCAAGGCAAGGCGATTGAAGGGGAAGTGAAACCCATCTCGGTGCAGGATGCCTACTACATTCTTGAAGCAGCCTCCAACGTCTGTTTTGTACCCGGCTACGGCATGGCAGTGGCCCAGGCTCAACACGTAGTCAAGGAACTCGGTCAGATTCTTGAAAAGAACGGCGCCGAGGTCAGTTATGCTATCCACCCGGTCGCCGGGCGCATGCCTGGGCACATGAACGTGCTGTTGGCCGAGGCTGACGTACCCTACGAGCAACTTGTTGAAATGGACGACATTAACCCACGCATTGAGAATGTTGATGTCGCCATTGTGATTGGTGCCAACGACGTGGTGAACCCCAGTGCCCGGGAAGATCCAGACAGCCCAATCTACGGCATGCCCATTATCAATGTGGACAAGGCCCGCACCGTGTTTGTCCTGAAGCGCTCCATGGCTTCCGGCTTCTCCGGTGTTGATAACCCGCTCTTCTTCTGCGAAAACACCCGCATGCTGTTTGGTGACGCCAAGGAATCCATTTCTGGTGTCATCAGCGAATTTGGCTAACAGGTAGAAACAAGCGCATGGAAAGGTTCAGCAGTCTGGACGAAAAACTGATCCGCTTTATTGAAAGTCAGCACGTCTTTTTTGTTGGTACGGCGGCCCAGGACGGCACTGTCAATGTGTCGCCCAAGGGCCTCGACACCCTGCAGGTGCTGAGTCCCACCCGGGTCGCCTGGATGAACCTGACCGGCTCTGGCAACGAAACGTCAGCCCACGTGCAGGAAAACGGCAGAATGACGCTGATGTTCTGCTCGTTTGACCGCCAGCCGCTGATCCTGCGCCTGTATGGCACCGCCACCGTTGTCCATCCTGCCGACTTGAACTGGCGCGAGCTTGCCGGTTCGTTTCCCGAAATGGCAGGCACCAGACAGTTTTTTGATATGTCAGTGGACCTCGTGCAAACATCCTGTGGCTACGCCGTGCCCTACCTTGAGTTCACAGGAGAACGCGAGACCCTGCACAACTGGACCGACAAAAAGGGGCCGGATGGCATTGAGGACTATTGGGCTGAAATGAATACCACCAGCCTTGACGGTAAACCGATCAAGATCTGAGCAACTGTTTCCTCTAGCCTCTCAATATTTGTCGGTTCGCTCATCTCTTTTGGATACACACTACTGCACCGGAGGCTTCTCCACGGCACACTCCCTGCTCGCAAAAACCTGTTAGCTGCCCGTCGACTGATAGCGCGTCAAACCAAACCGGAAAGCTGCCAGCGAGGCAAAAAGAAACAGGAACGCAAAGGCCGGCGAGCAGACCTGGAACAGGTAGTTGGTGCCAAGCGGGTCTGCCTTGCCCATCAGGGCAACAATCGGAAAGTAGGCTACCGAGGCAAGCGGCACCACCAGCGTAAAGAGTTTACGGAACCAGCCCTCGTAGATATTGAACGGGTACTGCGCGGTCTGCACGCCGCCGTAGGTCATGGTGTTCATGACCTCCAGCGACTCCACGGTCCACACCGCTAGTGTTGCCTGGAAGATCATGAGCCCGACAAACAGCGCAACCCCACCTGCCAGGGCGAACAAAAAGAGCGCAACGTTAAGGAGGTGCCAGTCGATTGGCACCTGCCACACGCCATAGGCAAACACAGCCAGCCCCTGCAACAGCCTACCCACCCGGCGCAGCGCCAGTTCATGACCAAACAGTTGCAGCACAACACTGCGTGGGCGCAACAGCAGCCTGTCAAGGTTCCCCGTCTTGATGTATTGCGGGCCAAAATAATCAAACCCGGGCGTAACGGCGTCAGACAGCGCAAAACTGATATTGACGGTGCCATAAAACAGGCAGACTTCAGCCAGGGTCCAGTTGGGCAGGTTGCCAAATCGGTCAAACAGCGCCCAGATGGCAGCAACCTCAATGACCGTAATGAGGAACTGCCCAACTGCGTTTAACAGAAACGACATGCGATATTGCATCTGGGCGCGGAAAGAAACGCCAACGTATCGAGCATAAAGCCGAAGCGCCTCCATCTAACCGCCCTGCACCAGCAGGCGACGGGAAATACTGCTCAGCCACCAACGCCCCCCAGCAACCATAACCGTGACCCAGAATGCCTGCTGCAGCAATTCAGTCAGCATGGTGCCTCCCGTGATGTCGCCACAGTAGATCCGGAACGGGACATCAATCAGCCCCTGGAAAGGCTGGACCTCAAGAAACGGCTGCAACCAGTCAGGGAAGAGCGGTAGCGGCACAATGTGGCCAGAGAGGACAAACGCAATCGCCGGAAAAATCCGGTTGATACCCTCGCCGTTCATCGACCAGAGCAGCACCACGTGCATCAGCATGGTCATGGCGCATGCGAGCATCAGCGCAAGCAGCAGGGACAGGATAAACCCGCCAAAGGCATAGATATCTGGTGGCGGTTGCAGCGCCCAGGCACCAAGGCCAACCAGCGGCAGTACCAGCATGGTGAACACCAGGTTGGGAATACTGCGCAGCGTGGTGGTGGCCGTACGCAGCGCAATGGTGCGGCAAAACCAGAAATTGTAGAGGTCAAGTGGCCGAACCAGTTCATAGGAGACAGCGCCGGAACGGATCATCTCGGCAATTTCCGTGTCAACGTTGGAGGGAAACATGCCCAACAGCGCCTGCCCAAGCCAGATATAGGTGACC
>CAYGNA010000254.1:0-6146 GCA_964351065.1 uncultured Pseudomonadales bacterium | reverse complement strand
GGTTACCAACCCGGACAGCATCTGCGAATGGCAGGTTGGTCGCCCTGGTATTCTCGCTGGTGTAAAAAGTAACGTCTTTTGCCATCTCTGCCATGCCCGCCTGCGACAAGAAAACAAGTAAAAAAACCAAATACCGCATCACAAACATCTCAACTCAACATTGCCAGAAAGATCGGCAACCCAGGGATGCCGCGAATGAACGCCGTCAGTATGATTCAACGACTTAGGCGCCACAAGTCGCATTAGTGGTGCTCAAAAGCGAGCAGCAGATTTCCAGGCAACTGCCCGAACAGTTCATACCCTGACAGCACAAACGCCTGGTTGCCGGCAAATACCACGCCGACATTGTCGATGGCACCACCATGCGCCTCGCGGCCGCTGGTGGTCATGAAAGGGCGGGCGGTGTTGTATTCCCACAGCAGTTTGCCATTCAGTGCATTGAACGCCCGGACCCTGCCGTCAAGCGCAGGGGCAAATACCAGATCGTTGACGACCGTTACAGCAGCGGAAAACCCGTAATAGAAAGAGCAATCGGGGTAGAGTGTGTCACGCTGGAAATAGTCCATCATGCCGATTTTGCATCCCCTGTCTGCAGCAAAACGCCAGCGCGTTTCGCCGGTGTCGACGTCAAGTGCGCTCAAATTGGGGTCTGGTGCGTAGCGAGGGATTCGGTAAGGCGGGTCGTTGGCACCTGCGTACACTTGTCCATGGGCTACAGCCATGCCCCAGTGAATACCGCCCAGCGGAGACCCCGCGCCCACGCGCGAGCGCCAGATAATCTTGCCGTTTGCGTCCGGATCAAGTGCAAAGACATCGCCGGACTTGGCGCCGGCCAGCAGTATTTCCTGGTCGCTGGTGTTGGTGGTAAGAATCACGGCAGCACCAAAATCAACGTCTGGTCCACTGTACTTTGGGCAGTTGGGCCCGGGCGGGGAGGTTGTGCAGGCATTGTTAAATACATCACCCGCTGTTGCCTGGAAGTGCCAGGCAATTTTGCCCGTGTCCAGGTCGAGTGCAACAACCGAGTCGCTGAGTTCAGTCGCGGGGGAAGAGGCGTTCTGGCCGGTGCCCACGTAGACGAGATTGCGTTTCTCATCAATCGTCGGTGTTGACCAGACCGGTACACCCGATGGACCCCACTGCTGGGTACCATGGCGACTCAGTGCGGTTGGCAAAGCATCTTCTGTCATATGCCGCAACCAGATCGTATCACCTGTGGTCGCATCCAGTTTGTAAACAGCGCCATGAGCCCGGCAGCATTCGTGATTTGGGTCCTGCGCAATCGCCACTTCATAAAGGGATAGTGGCGCAATGAGTGAACCCTTGTGATAGATAACAGCGCCAGTCTGTGTGGAGTATTCCGACAGGGCGAGCGATCGCCGCCAGCGCGGTTTGCCGGTACTTGCATCAATAGCACTGGTGCTTGCCTTCGCATCACCCTGGTAAAGTGTTGGCGCGCCATCATCCTCGGCTAGTGTCAGGGCTGTTCTGATGGGGACAGGATGTTGGTAATGCCACTTGATACAGCCTGTGCGGCGATCAAGCGCAAACAGGTGTCCAGCAGTGGTGGCAGCAACAAACAGTGTATCGTTCGTCAGAACGGGCTGTGATCTGGCCTCGGTGGCTTCCGGTAGTTCGAATGCCCAGGCCAGTTTGAGTGTTGCGACATTGGCACTATCAAGCGTCGCAGTACCGGTTGGCACGGCAGCGGAACTGGTAATCTCGAAGCCGCGCTGTCGAACAGGCAATTTTTCAAAGCTGATGCTGCGATCCCTGCAATAGTCGCTTGTCGCAGGCGCATATGCCTCTGAATTGTCGGAAATGTAACTGACCAATTCTTCAATCTGGACAAAATCAAGCCCGGCTGCCTGGGTGCGCATCTTTCCATTCATCAGTGCAAACCGCAGACTGGCGCGATTCCTTGTTGCCATGGCCACAAGACCCGGTGCCTTTGTTGCCGGATTGCTATGACAGGTCGCGCAGCGCTCCACGTAGATTTCCGCTGCGTCGAACTCCTCTGCCGGCACAAAAGATACTGCCGGTTTGTCCGTTTGCGGATCACTGCAACCAGCAAGGAGCAGCATGGACAGGCTGAGGCCCAGCAGCAGCCACGAGACAGGATTGCTCTTTGCAGCGTGTCTGGCTCCAACGTGTCTGGCTCCAGAGTGTCTGGTCACAGAATGTCTCGCCGGCGCAGGCGGGCAAACACGGCAAACCAGATCAAGCCAACAATCAGTGCAAACTGGACCACGAGGATAGTGATGACCGTGCCGTTCCAGACGGGTACGGCGCCATACATGACCGAGCGTATTTCGTAGAGTTCAAGCAGAAGCCACAGGTAAAGCTGCGTGCCAATATTGGCAAGGGTCACCACTACAATTGTTGGACCTATCCCATCGGTGGCCAGTGCCACCGTGAGCATGATGGTGTAGGCAAGCAATATCGCCAGCAGCGACACACAAAAATACGGCAGCATGCCCCGGGGCATACTGTCGCCAAGAAATATGACAAAACTCGCAGCAGAAAGCGTGACCCAAACCGACAGGAAGATGCCGAGGTTTGACACCACCTTGGCAAACACGTACTCCCGCATATCAATCGGCAGGCTCATGATAAATGGCAGGTTGTTTTCGGTGCGCTCCATGGCAATGGTTTCGAAAATCGGATGAATACCAGTCACGGCAAGGGCGGTGATGAAGAGGATTGAAGCCATGGTTGAGAACTTGTCGCCACCCAGCACAACCAGCGCCACGGCGCTCGCGCCCGCGAGCCAATAGGCGAGAATGGGCAGCTTCAATATGGCAAGGTCTTTCTGCACGAGATTTTTTACGGTATTGAGATTCATGGGCTTGTCTCCTCTGCGGCTGATACAGTCTCGAGAAAGATCTCCTCCAGTGTCATCCGGTCGATCTGTTTGACACACGCAGTGCCACCTAAAAGGCCCGGCATGGCATCATCAAAACTGTTGGTTACAAGGACGGTCATACCACCACTTCGCGTAACAGAAACCATTTGTTCGGAAAGGGGGACGGCAGCGCCTGCTGGCAGCTCAAGCCTGATGCGCCGCCAGCTGTCGAGGAAAGACTCCTTGTCGTTGGTTGCCGCAATGCGACCGTCCTGGATAAAGGAAATGTGGTCTGAAATCTGCTCCACATCCAGCGTGTTGTGGGAAGAAAACAGGACAGAGCGGGATTCGTCCTGGATGACCTCCATCATGCCGCGCAATACCTCCTGGCGGGCAACTGGATCCAGCCCGGTGGTGGGCTCATCCAGAATCAGGAGCCTTGGATGGTGTGCCAGTGCCAGCAGCAGCAGCGCCTTGACGCGCTGTCCATGAGAGAAGCCCTTGGTTTTCTGGTTTGGATCCAGTTTAAACCGCCGCAGGAGTTCCTCGGCATATTTGTCGTCCCAGTTCGGGTATAGGGACTTCACGAACTTGATATGAAATCCCAGCGTCTGGCGGGCATACAATCGCATATCCTCAGTGACGTAACCGATGTTCTGTTTGGCAGCAACCTGTCCGGCTGGCATGGGGTTGCCCAGCATGGTGACTTCTCCTGAGTCCATCGCGGTGAGGCCCATGAGTATCTGCATGGTGGTGGATTTGCCAGCGCCATTGGGACCAACAAAACCCATCACGGTGCCCGTTGGGACTTGCAGGTCGACATCAGTCAGATCAAAGTGCTGGTAGTGTTTGTTGAGCTTTTTACAATCAATTGCCAGGTCCATTGGTTGACCTCCTGTTGATAAGGTAATCCTTGAGTAACGCCACCAGTTCTTCGTCTGACATGTCGAGCGCGTTCGCCAGGGTAGCGGTGCGTTCCAGCGTCTGCTCAAGTTCCTGGTACTGCATGGTGGTCTGATCCAGCGCCTCACTGACCCATGAACCCTGGCCCTGGCGGGTAACTAGCATTCCCTCTCGCTCGAGTTCCAGATATGCCCGTTTGACCGTGATAACGCTGACGTTCAGTGCCAGGGCCATTTCCCGGATTGACGGCATTTTGTGCCCCGGTGGCCAGTAGCCGCTTGCTACGCGTTGGCTGACCTGCTCAATAATCTGCAGGTACATGGGTCTTGCGTCAGTCTGCGATAGAACAAAGGTGTCGATGGTGCTGTGCTCTGTTTGACGACAGGCATGATCACATGTCGTGTATATACCTAGTATACACAGTATGCACAGATGAACAACAACATTGTTTTGCGTTGGCTGAGGGTGGTTTAACCAGGGAGATTTGGATCGGGCTCTATGCCCCTAAACGGCCATCCTGGCAGTGATGGCCTCGTGGCACTGGTAACCAACCAGTTCGAAGTCTTCCATGCGAAAATCATCAATGGACTGCTGACTGCGATCCGCGATATGGAGTTGCGGCAGGGGGTAGGGTTCCCGGGAGAGTTGTTCCTGACACTGGGGTACAGCGTCCAGGTAGATGTGCGCGTCACCAATTGAGTGAATAAACTCACCGACTTCAAGGCCTGTAATTCTTGCAATCATGTGAAGCAGCAGTGAATAGCTGGCAATGTTCAGGGGTACGCCCAGGAACATGTCTGCCGAACGCTGGTACATCTGTAGCGACAATTTGCCGTTTGCGACAAAAAACTGAAAGAAGGCATGGCAAGGTGGCAAGGCAACGTCGGTTGCCTGTACCTCGCCTGGATTCCATGCGTTCACAATAATGCGGCGTGACTCGGGATTGTTGCGGATCAGATCAATTGCGTCCTGCAACTGATCGACCTCGGTGCCATCAGGCCGGCGCCAGTGGCGCCACTGGATACCATAAACACGTCCCATGTCTCCGTCACCTGCTTCAATACCCCGACGCACCAGGTAGTCCTCATAGTTGAGGTCCCATAACTTGTTGTGACGATAAATTGCCTTCAGGTCATGGATGTTACCGGAGCCTGACACAAACCAGAGCAGTTCGGACACCATGGATTTCCACACCAGCTTTTTGGTGGTGACAGCTGGAAATCCATCACCCAGATTGTAGCGTGCCTGCATACCAAAGCAGGCGAGGGTGCCAACGCCGGTACGATCGCCGCGCCTGGCACCATGATCCAGGATGTACTGTAGTTGTTCGTGGTATTGCTTCATTGTGTTCGACTTGTCTTACGGCCGCGGACTAGCCACACTTGCTGTCGCCACAGGAGAGGCAGGTCATGCAGCCATCCATCAGTACCATCGCCTGGGTATTACACTTTTTACAAAGTTGTGCACCGGGCGGATAACCAGTCCCCTCGCTAGTTTCGTTAGCGGCGTTTTTGCCTTCGAGGGCCGCGCGCTTTTCAGCGATCAGGGCCTGATGCTCAGCTGAGAGTTCTTCATCCTCTATGAGCCCAATCTTTTTCATGTGGGTCTCAAGCACCTCGCCGATTTCTGCAACCAGCGATGGCATAAATCGACCGCCTTTCTTGAAGTAGCCACCCTGGGGATCAAAGACCTGCTTCAACTCGTCAACCATAAACGTGGCGTCGCCACCCTTGCGGAATACAGCAGAAATAACCCGGGTCAGCGCCAGGATCCACTGGAACTGATCCATGTTCTTTGAGTTGATGAAAATCTCAAAGGGGTACTCCTGCTCATGCTGGGTATCCTTGTTCAGCACAATGTTGTTGATTGTGATGTACATGGCGTGATCAGAGAGTGGCGTCTTGATCTTGTAGGTGTGTCCCCGGAGTTCATCAGGTCGCTGGATCTCCTCGTGCATCAACTCCTTCTTCGGCGTGTCATCCAGAGCCGGTTCTACCTCCGGCTTCTTGATACCGTAGCTGACAATATTCTTTTCTATTCTGATAACCATAGTCGTGTCCTAAAACTTGCCGTAATAACCTTCTTTGAGTGCATCGAACAGGTTGGCTGCCGTGTGCAACTCTCCGTCATACTCGATCATCTCATTGCCCTTGACCTCAACCTTGCTGCCGTCATCCAGCGTGAAGCTGTAGGTGGTGTTTTCAAGGTCTGACTCCTTCACGAGCACACCCTGGAAAGCTTCGGGGTTAAAGCGGAAGGTCGTGCAGCCTTTCAGTCCCTGTTCGTAGGCGTACAGGTAGATGTCCTTGAAGTCCTCAAACGGGTAGTCAGTCGGGACGTGTGGTGTTTTGGAGATAGATGAATCAATCCACTTTTGCGCGGCTGCCTGAATATCCAC
>CAYGNA010000253.1:0-6155 GCA_964351065.1 uncultured Pseudomonadales bacterium | reverse complement strand
TGTCACTCAGACGAAACAGCTTTGCGCCACAGTGTGTATCGTAGACCCCCATGCCAAGTGGCATGGAGGCAAGCGTCGCAAAAATGCGCCCAAAATAGTGACGCAGGTTGGAGCGCTGGATATCCGCACCCAGGTGCAGCCAGCGTGAACCAATCACCACGTCGATCCCCGGTTCGCTGGCCAGCATTGCGACCAGACGCAGCATCTCGGTTGCCGGCGTTGCGAAGTCGGCATCACAGTACCCCGTCACATCCGCCCCCAGCGCAAAGGCATGGTTCATGCCGCGTTGAACGGCTGCCGCCTTGCCCATATTTGCCGGCTGCACAAGCACCTCAATCCGCCCCTTGTGAGTGGTCTGCAGATTGCGGAGGCGACCGAGCGTCGCGTCCGTAGAGCCGTCATCCACCAGGACAAGGCTCACCCGCCGATCCCCCAACAGGACAGCTATGGCAGCCTCATCCAGTCTTTCTGCCTCGTTGAAACAGGGTATGACGATCCAGGCGAGTTTCACTAGACCTCAATGCCGCCGGTTGCCGGCGCAGGTCGGGCACGCTGGTTGTACAGTAGCTTGCGGAGCGCCTCCATTTCCGCCGGGGTCGCTTTCGAATAGTCATTCTGCATATCTTTGCCTACGGCCATGCCGCGCTGAACCGCGGGCCGGCCTGAGATCTCGTCAAACCAGCGCTTGAAGTATTTGAATTCGTTTATGTCCTGTCCCTGGCCGGCAATGTTGACTGTCCAGGGAAAACAAATCATGTCCGCAATCGTGTATTCATCACCACACAGGTATCGCTGGTTGTAAAGCTGGTTGTTAAGTACGCCATAAAACCGGTTTACCTCATCGGTGAAGCGCCGGATGGCATAACTCTGATCACCCTGGGCCTCCCCAAGACGTCGAAAATGACCACACTCGCCGGTCTTTGGCCCCTGGTTGGCCATCTGCCACATGACCCACTGGATCACGTTATAACGACCCCGCACGTCAAGAGGCATAAATTTGCCAGTCTTCTCCGCGATATAGAGCATGATCGCACCCGACTCAAACACCGGCACAGGATCGCCACCGTCCGCCGGCGCACGATCCACCAGGGTTGGCATACGGTTGTTCGGATTAATCCGCAGGAATTCTTCAGTAAACTGATCCCCTTTGCCAATGTTGCATTCTATGACGTTGTAGTCGAGCCCACACTCTTCCAGTTGGATTGTTACCTTTTTGCCATTGGGTGTTGGCCAGTAGTAAAGATCAAGCATCCACATTCTCCAGACTTCGCGACGGGGCGCTAGTGTGCCACTACCGGCGCGATGGGGGAATCGCTGATGGATAGCCAAAACCACCACACAAGCTGGCGAATTTCGCCAACACGCGTTCTAGCATTGCCCACGAATCCATATAAAACAACAAGTTAAACGTTGGCACGCTCTGTGTATACAAGACAATAGAATGCAAAAGGAAAGCTGACATGATCGACCTCATTCTCCATTTTATGCTGTTGGGCCTCGTGATCTTTCTGATCGCCGAGTCACTGCCCGGCATCTACGTGGATGGCTATGGGACAGCACTGGGTGTGGCGATCGTGTACGGATTGATCAACATCACCCTCGGAACCGTGTTCAAAATACTGGCAATACCGCTGATTCTGTTATCGCTGGGATTGTTTCTGCTACTCATCAACACGTTCCTGCTCTGGTTAACCGATGCCCTTTTCGAGAATTTTGAGATAGACACGATGGGCACAACCTTTGTGGCAGCTGTCCTGATTACTATTTCTGACACACTGCTTGGGTGGATGTTGTGATACCTCAGCACGAACATGGATGGACAAGGTAATGATTTTTTTTCGCCTGAGAAACTTGCGCAACAACATGCTTATGCGCCCGGTGAAGCGGGCCACAACAAGTACACTAAAGGACGCAAGACCCGCGCCCGTAACGGCTGCGGTCATAGTCTCGTTTCCAGAGACGGCACGACCCACTGCCGGAGCCGCTGCTACTCTGCGATCAAAACAGCATGGCACGAGTAGCTGAAGCATTGCGCGCCGGGGAGGCTTCCGGCGTAAAATGCGGCAATGAAATCGTTTCGATGCCAAAGCTGCAGTCAGATCATCTTCTTCGAGAATGCCCAGTGTCTTCGCTGCGGGCACGCGCTCGGTTACCTGCCTGCTACATTTACCCTGTCAGCCCTGACAAGCGCCGGAGAAGGTTGCTGGCGCGCGGCCGACGGCGCCTTGTACAAGCACTGCAAGAACGGTACTGACTGGCATAACTGTAACTGGATGGTGCCCGCTGACAGCAACACCGCCTACTGTGTTTCCTGTGATCTGAACGAGACTATTCCCAACCTTTCGTCTCCCGTTAACCTCGAATACTGGCGCACGCTGGAACAGGGTAAGAGGCGACTGATCTATGGCCTGATGCGCTCTGGCTTGCCGTTGCCCAATAAAAAATATGTGGGCGCTGGCGGGCTTGCTTTTGAATTCCTGAAAGAAGCTGAACGTCCCCGGGGCGGGAGAGAACGCGTGATGACGGGCCATGCCAATGGCCTGATAACCGTCAATGTCGCTGAGGCTGATGACCTGGAGCGGGAGCGAATACGGCTTAACCTCAACGAGGTGTATCGCAGCGTGCTCGGCCACTTCCGGCACGAAAGCGGCCACTTCTACTGGTGGTATCTCGTACAAAACTCGCCCCAACATGCCCGGTTTCGACAACTGTTTGGCAATGAGGGGGTTAACTACGACCAGGCAATGCGCAATTACTATGCAAATGGACCGGCGGCAAACTGGGAGAGCAACTATGTCAGCGCCTATTCCAGTTCACACCCCTGGGAAGACTGGGCAGAAAGCTGGGCGCATTACCTGACCATTGTGGACGCACTGGAAACCGCGCAGGGGTTTGGTGTTGAAGTCACGCTGGATCATACCCAGAACCTCTTCCCCACCACTGACAGCTACCGCGCCTACACATTCGACGAAATGCTGCAGCAGTGGTTACCGCTAACCTATGCAGTGAACAGCATCAACCGCAGCGCCGGACAAAGTGATCTTTACCCTTTTGTATTGCCCGGACCCGCTATCGACAAATTGCGTTTTGTCCACGATGTGATACGCGGCGCCCGCATCGACTAGCCAGGAATTCTGACCGGCAGTTCCCGGATCCCGTGAATAAAGCTTGAGCGCAGGTATTTTGGTTCGCCAACCACTTCAATTTTTGGAAAGCGTTTGGTGATTTCTTCCCACAGCACATTCAATTGCATTTCTGCCAGGCGATTCCCCACGCAGCGATGAATGCCGAAGCCAAATGACAGGTGCTTGCGTGGATTTCCCCGATCGATAATAAACTCGTTGGCACGCTCGATTTCGCTGTCATCCCGGTTACCCGAGATGTACCACATGACCACCTTGTCATCTTTCCTGATCAGTTTTCCACCGAGTTCCACATCGCACATGGCAGTTCTTGCCATGTGGGCAACCGGTGATTGCCAGCGAATAATCTCGGGAACCATTTTCGGGATCAGCGCGGGGTTGGCAATCAGCTTGGCATATTCGCCAGGATGCTGATTGAGCGCCAGCACACCACCTGAGATCGAGTTACGAGTGGTGTCATTGCCGCCAACAATGAGCAGCAACATATTGCCAAGGAATTCATTGGGCGCCATATTTTGAGTCGATTCGCCATGCACCAGCATGGAGATCAGGTCATTACCTGGCTCGTTACGCGCAACGCGTTCTTTCCAGACAGCATCAAAATAGGCCCAGCATTTCCACAATTCCTGGAAGCCTTCTTCGGCCGTTTCAAAGAAATCAGGATTGCCAAGGTTTTCCACCGTATCGGACCAGTGGATCAGTTTGTGACGATCCTCCTGGGGCACATCAAACAGGGTCGCAAGCATCTGGCCGGTCAATTCTACCGAGACAGACTTAACCCAGTTGAATTCCTCGTTTCGTGGCAAACCATCGAGAATATTGCCCGCCCGTTCACGAATCAGTTCCTTTAGTTCCTGCAGGTGCGTGGGCGTAAACATGGGCGCAATGACCTTGCGCTGGTCATCATGCTTGGGCGGGTCTTCCATGATGAACATGGGTAGGTGAAACGGCGAGCTGGTATCAATGTCCCGGTTGGGGCGCCCGCCGAGGCGTATGCCACCGTTCAAAATGTCGCTGGAAAACTCTTCGTGGTGGGAGTCGACATACATAATGTCTTTGTAATTTGTGATCGACCAGTAGGGCCCCCACATACTGTCTTCGGTCAGGTGCACGGGGTCTTCTGCGCGCAGGCGCTCGAAGTAAGGCATCATTCGATCAGCTTCAAACAGCGATGGATGTGCGGGATCAAGCGCTGGCAACGGTATGCTGTAAGGGTCTACAGCCACGTCGATGGCCCATTTTTTGGTGAGTTCCCGGTTTGTTAAACCCTGGCGTTCTGATTCACTCATTGGGGTTATCCTTCAGGTTGACTGACTGTAAACGGCATTCAGATATATCGACCACGCGACCGCCGCACGCCCTGCGGCACAACATAGGGTGTTGAACGACCGACCAGCGTCTCAATCAGGAGCAGCTCCTCATCGCTGTGATTTTTGAACGGTGCCGGCACGATACGGTTGGCCGCATTCCTGTCACCCAGAATATACTTCGGCGCATCATGATGTTCAGTCACCAGGTCTTCGCTCACGTTTGGGTCATCAGAAGCCGCCAGGTTTGCCGCGCCGTAACACAGGCACACGTATGAGAGTTCGGGTTGCGCCTCTATGTAGACACCCGTACCCCTGATTGATATCACAGCGCTGGGCGTACGAATACCCATCTGGCGGGACGCAAAAACCGACAATACTTTCCCCTGCTGCAGATCGTATTTGTCGCCCACCATCTGTTTCGGAATTAACATACGGCTATTGGATCGCAGCAGGAAAGAGTCTTCCTTAACGATAAAAATTGCCTCGCTTTCGGCACCGGTTTCTACCAGGTCGCCCGGGCGGATGAGCGTTTCAAGTGTTGCCGGCACGCTGTTAACTTTCAGCTCACCCATGATCTGGAAGATCGACTTGTTGCTTGGCATCTTTTCAGGCATTGGCATCAACTGCTGAACAGGCGACGGTGTACTGGAACAGCCCGGAATGGCCGCAACCGCGCTGGCACCCAGCAGGTAGACAAGAAACCGCCTGCGCGATTCGTCCGGATCAGGTATCCTCGACTTCATAAGACTCACAACCCATGCAGATAGATTAAGCGACGCATTGTGAAAACAAGATTAATCACAATCTTCACCCTTTTATTAGCTCACTTTTGGCCTCAATTTGCCAGCGCCGAGACCTACGGCTCGGGATGGTATCGCGAACTGCAATTTACCGTTGGGTATGAAGACAACTTGTCCCGCTCCTCCCAGGACGTGGATACGCGTAGTGACAGCGTGGCCTCAGCCAGTGTGGGATTTGGCTACGCGAACAAGGTTGGCGATCGCTTGCAGTATGTAGTGGCGGGCTACCTGACCTATAGTCACCAGCAGGATACTGAAGCGCTGCGCAGTCTCACGTCGTCAATCGGCACCACGCTGGTCTGGCAACCCGATAACAGTTATTCGGCACCCTGGTACAGATTTGACGCAAACCTTGCCCGACTCGACTACAAAAACAGTGAAGCACGTGAAGGATATCTGGCGGATGCCCGCGTGAGCATCAATCGGCGCCTCGGCGCGCGCATGGTCGGCCGCTTTGGTTATGGCTACCATGACCTGGTGTTCAACAAGTCAGATGCGGATGCAAACCGCGATGCGGCCTTCGACGTGGCCCGCCATGAACTCTTCGTTGGGGCAGACTTTAATCTTGGCGGCAGAGTCTACCTCGTTGGCGAGTACAGCTATCAACACGGCGGCTTTACCGGGTCGGCGTCGGGCAATCTGCCAACCGGCGTTAAGTACGACGCTGAAACCATCGACCCCGCGTTCGAAAGCTGTAGTGCCCTGATCTGTACCCCCTTTTACGCCTACCGCAGCGTCACCGACCTGCATATGATCGATCTCGGTGTCGCATTTTCCCTTGGCGGCCTGAACTATGACGTAAGTGGACGTTATCTGGATGGCCGGAGTGACAACGGCGCGTCCTACTCCGACTGGCTGATGCAGTTTGGTGTGATATGGAACTTCTAACACAACAGTTAACA
>CAYGNA010000252.1:0-6175 GCA_964351065.1 uncultured Pseudomonadales bacterium | reverse complement strand
AAAAGATGTCGCGCGCCTCAATTGCCTGGTTAAGCCAGAAGAATGTGTTGTCCATGTCTTTCAGATAGAAGTGTGCCCAGAATCGCTCAACCGGCTCAACGGTCTCGCCGCTGCGCTCTGCTTTGTCCATGAATGCCAGGGCCTCAAGCGCCTCATCGGTTCTGCCGAGCAGTGCGAGACTCGCCGCATACTTTCTTGGGAAACGATCAAACTGACGGGCGCGCACTGAGTCAACTGTAGCGTTGGCACCGTCTACGTCACCCATCAGGAACCGGGATCTGGACAGGTAATCGAGCAGCTGGTATCCGAGGTTATCGTGCACACCCTGTTCCTTGTCGCGGGTGTTGCTGGTGTCACTAATCTGAAGCGTTTTCTCATAAGCATCAACGGCGTCTCGATGCCGCCCCGCAAGGTTCAGGACGATGCCGAGCGTATACCATTCAAGACTGCCGCCCGTGGCCGCAGCACCCCGACATTGAGGGATCGCATCGCTGAATTTCCCCTGGGCGAAGGCGATCTGGCATTTCACCATTTGCATCTGATAGGACTGATAAAAGGAAGTTGCCTCGGCGGCGGAAATGTACCGCGCGGCCTCGTCGTAATTGAGGGCCAGGCGCAGGTTTACATAGGCGAGTGCGTAGTACACGAGGGGGGTCGGTGTGAGATTGGTGAGTTGCACCACCTGTTCGTCGGCACGCGTGTCCGCCTCAGTGAACCCGATTGTACCCTGCGCCCGAATGCCGTAAATCATGGCAAGCATGGCGTGCGGTTCGGTAAAGTCGGGATCAAGCGCGATGGCCCGGCGCAAGTGATCAATCGCCACGGCATAGTTACCGTCACCCACACGCGCAGCCCTGTTCTCAGTAATGCCCGCAAAAAAAGCATTAAGTGCCTGAGGATTCGTGGTGGCGCCTATCTCTTCGAGAAACGCCCTGTACCCGGTGTTGATCACCATCGAATTTACGGTATAGGCAACATAGGCAGCGCGTGGGAACTCAAATGACGTCGAGACATCAAGGCCATCATCCAGCGATTCAGTCCAGATCACGAGACCGTCTGACGATCGCTGGAGATCTACAGAAACGCGTGAGCCCTTGTTTGAACGCCGAATGGTGCCGCCAACAATAAAGTCAGGCATGCCGGTTGCGCCGGGACCCAGCAGCGCGAGTCTTTCGTTGGCTGTAAGCGCTTTCTTGATGTCCTCTGCGACCACAGAGGCATAGCGTTTGAGGTCAGCGTTATCATCTAACGCCGTAAATGCGCGAACCTGCACGGTAGGTAGTGCGCCTGTGCCGGCGTCAGTACTGTCCGGTGCCGGGGGTGACCTCTCCTGCCATATGAACCAACTCATCAGTGCAACAACAATCAATGTGGCCGTGGCGATCGCTACAAATGACTTACGGCGAGAACTGGCGGGGACTGCTAGCGAGTGCTCAGGATCAACTCGTGATACAGATCGCTGCTGTTGCAGCGCGCCAAGGAGATGTCGTTGGTACTCTGGATCCCTATGCCGATGCAGTGCCTGAACCCGGGCCAGGGTCAACGCGAGTTCTGATGTTAGCTGCGCCTCCTCGAGATAAACGGGAATAATCTCAACGCCCTTGTCCACCGCGTAGTAAATTTCACGATTGCAGTGTTCGGACAGCAGTGACGCACTGGAGATAAAACAGAGGAATTTTGAAGCACCTTCGATCGCCTCGGCGAGCTTCTGTCGCCAGACAGTGCCGGCCGAAATCCCCTCGTCGTACCAGATGTTGATGCCCTGGTCGCGCAGCCAGGCGATATCGGGGTAGACGGTGGCAGAGTCAGCGTGCGAGTAACACACAAAGACATACGGCTCATCACCCTCGTAAGCTGGAAAAGGCTTGTCCACGCGCTTGTCCTGATTTATATGACCGAAGTCTACAGGGAACTGCGTACTCACGCAGCGACCAGGTGCCCACAAGGTGGCTGGCTTTTGTCAGGATTACAACCAATCTCTGCGCTCTTAAGTAAGTGTCAATCTACCCACGCCCCTTATGTATAATCGGCCAATCGAGATGACAGGGAACAGACACATGAAGCGATGGCTGATATTGATGGCAAGTGCAATGCTCCTCACTGGTTGCGTCAACGCGGATCGCATTGAGGCGATACCTGTGGATGCTGCCCGATATGCCGATCTGAGCTGCGTACAGCTTGCCAATGAACAGGTACGTCTCACTGACGAAGTGCTGCGACTCACGGGGCGCAAGACTGACGAAGAGGACACGGTGATTTATCTGGCCCGGCGTGTGCTGTTCCTACCGATCCTGTTTGTCATGGAAGACTCTGACGGCAACAAAGAAAAAGTTGCGGTACTGAAGGGAGAGTATGACGCGGTGGAGAGTGCGATGGTCAGTCAGCGGTGCAGTGCTACCTGAACGTCTGGTTACGGCCAACGGTGATGAATCGAAAAAGAATCTCAGATCGCGTTCGACAGGCGCTTCTGTAGTTGCTGCACCAGATCAGCCGGCGTGCTGTAGTCAACCGCGGCAAGGCGGATATTGAGTTCGAGCGATGAGATGACGACGGCGTCGAGGTATACAACAACGCTGGTGTTGTTGACGCCAAAGTCCGCCACGTAATGTTTCTCGTCATCGCCCTCTTCGCTAATGATCAGCCCTGGCATGAAGTTTGTCAGGGCTCTGCAGCACAGGTTCTGAAACCGGGATGTACCGAGCGCATCTTTTTCTGTGAGTTGCTCCCATGACATGACGCGATCCCGGTTAGGTGGCAGGTCTCCGCCCGCAGGTTCAAGACCTTCAAACTTCAAGGCAGGGCGATACTGACACAATGCTCAATCTGTTGTCATCCGGGTCAATCATGCCGTGCGGCGCTAGTGGTTATCTTGTCTGGCGGGTCGCCACAGTGGTCCCACTGCGAGCAGTAGCACCAGCACATTGATGAAGGCATTTATCGCGTTGCCAGAGGTAATCGAGCCCGCGCTATCCAGCACAAACCAGGCCAGTAATCCGGTGACAACACTGCGTCGCACAGCCTCGGGGGCTATATCATAGACATGTGTTGAAAGCTGCCAGATCAGCACGCCCCAGCCCAGCAAAAAGCCGCCGGTCAGCGCTGACAGGAAGCGCGTGGTTGGTTCGTCGAAGGTTTGTAGTCCATCCATGGGCCAACTCAGGATATCGAGCGTCAGGCGGGCAGGTTCAGCGGTTGCAGTCATGGTGCCCAGGAAGAAGACAGGGGCTGCTATACCAACAACCACTGAAGTAATCTTAAGCCAGAACTTGTGAAAATCTTGAGACATGATAAAACCCTTCGTAGTTTTGACATACACTGCAATTGATAGGTCGTGAAAACAATTACCACGCGGGTAATGGATCGCAAGCGGTTTTGCATCGAAGGTGCCAAGAGTCAGGCCGAGACCGCTGCCATCCTGCGACTGTGTTCGCTGTTACAGGTCGCGAAAACTTAAACAGGACAAGCCAGCCAATGGAACTGACAATTCGACCAGAAACTGGTGCTGACGTCACAACAATTCACCACATTACAAAGGTCGCTTTCAGTGATATGCCCTACGCGGGGGGTGACGAGCAGGACCTGGTTGATTTGCTGCGGGCTGAAGGTGCACTCACCCTGTCGCTGGTCGCAGTCGACAATGGTGAAATTGTTGGGCAGGTGACGTTTTCACCAGCCAAAAACAGTGATGGCAGCGAACCCTGGTTTGCGCTTGGCCCGGTCTCGGTGATGCCGTCCCGGCAAGGTGAGGGCATTGGCGCCAGGATGATTCTGGAAGGGTTGCATGAGATTACGAAGCTTGGCGCTTTGGGTTGCATCCTCACCGGCAACCCCGCTTATTACCAGCGATTCGGTTTTGCATTGTCTCCGCAAACGGTTCCTGCAAACGAATCTGCAGAATATTTTATGGTTAAGTTGTTGAAGGGTGAAATGCCGACAGGAACATTTTCTTTCCATTATCTTTTCTATTCTGGCGATGAATAATCGTCGGTATTGTGTAGAGGAGCGTTAAGGTGGCGGCTGTAGTTATGGCGGAACATGTCAGTTATTATCTCACATGTATTTGCTTTACAGCCGTCGACCGTTTGACCCTCGGGAGTCGGGACACGGAGTATCCGGGTTGGGTGCCCGCCGCGGTGGTGCGCCAGCAGTCATCGGTGCCATGAGTGTCGGGGTAACTATTCGCACTATTGAACGCGGTGAGTGGCGTGAGTACAAAAAGGTTCGCTTAAGGGCCCTGCAGGATTCCCCCGATGCCTTTGGTAGTACCTACGAGCAATCGATACTGATTGAGAACGCGGCCTGGCAGGCACGCCTTGAAAATGTTCAACCTGAACGAGATCACCCGCTCGTAGCCTGTGCTGGCGATGAGTTTGTGGGGCTCGCATGGGTACAAGTTGAGCCGGAGAATCTGACGGTCGCCCACCTTTACCAAATGTGGGTAGCACCCTCTGTTCGCGGTCGCGGCGTAGGGCAAGCGTTGGTCGAACGTGCCATCGACTGGGCTCGACAGGCGGACTGCCAATCGATGTTGCTGCAGGTGACAGCTGGCGACCGGCCGGCGCGACGACTCTACGCACGACTGGGCTTTCGCGCTGTTGGCGGGTTAGTGCTCATGCGTGAAGAACCAGAACTTTTTGAGCAAACCATGGTGCTTGACCTGATCTCTTCTCTGACTTCTGACTTCTGACGACTGACGACTGACGACTGACAGAGACCACTGGCTACAATAGATTGAGATGCGTCCCGTTGTGATGCTCAAACCTGCTGCATGCTGATGCCTCTGCCTGTGGGGTTGCTTTGAGGTTTTGGTCGAAAAAAGGTATACCTTCCCCCCAACTTTCCAGAGCTTTGAATCCTGTATGGAATACCTGAATATCGAGGAAGCAAAGTCAAAACCTGGACTGAGACTCGTGTTGACTGCGGGTGTCCCTGGTCCATGGAGCGAGTCAGCCAAAGCACTATTCAGGCATCACAAGATACCCTTTTTCCCGGTGCGCCAGGAAGGCGGCAGGGACAACCCGGAACTGGTTGCGTGGACAAAACACCGCAATGCACCGGTTGCGCTATATGAAGACGAAGCGCCACGTGTGCGTTGGCTCGAATTACTGGATCTGGCTGAGCGCCTTGGCAACGGAGCGTCGCTGTGTCCGACAGATCGGATGGAACGCATCCTGATGGTTGGCCTCATTAATGAGATAGCGGGGGAAAGGGGTTTTGCCTGGAATGCCCGTCTGTTGATGTTGAATGCAACCTTTGAAGCTGTGGGCGAAAAGGCATACAAGAATCCGATGCTGCGGGACTACCACTTCAACCCTGATGATCTCGAATCTGCCAGGTTGTCGCTGAATGAGTTCCTCGCGTTTCTCGCCCGCCATGTGAAAAGTCAACCGGGGCATTACCTTGTTGGCGACCGATTCTCTGCGGCAGACCTCTACTGGGCGTACTTCTCTAACCTCATCGCACCACAACCGGCTTCGATCAACCCTATGCCCGACTTCCTGCGCCGAAGTTATGAATTGCCAGCAGCACAACTTAAGCCTGTTGACCCGGTGTTGATCACCACCAGGGATTGGATCTTTGAACAACACCTGGAAACGCCGTTGAGTTTTTAGCGAACCGCCAGAACTCATCGTCTAGGCTGCACTGATCGCAGCGGGTAGACTGTGTGCAACTTGAGGTGCCGGTAAATCGATACTTGCCTGAGATGTAAAATACAGAAATTCCCAGGGCAGCGCTGTCCTGATCTCAAGCGCAACTACCACTACCGCTAGGAGTGCTAGTTCTGGTCGATTTCCCCTAACCGCTCAACCATGCTCGAGTGATCGATATAGTCGTCCGGGTCAACCAGTTCTTCCAACCTGCCGATCTCCATATCCTGGTAGAGAATCAGTTCTCTCGACTCAAGCAGGAGCCTTAGCTGTTCCGTCAGGATTGGATTGTCGCCAGAAATGGCAAACAGAATCTCGATCTGCTGGTCGATATCCTCTATCAGCTTATCGAGATTAATGTTCTGCGAAACCATTGCCTAGTCTACTGCAGCAGCGTAGACAAGCCGTTTGAAGTCATGGCTGAAGGGATGCCAAAAGCCGGGCAAGCGCTGGGTGAAGATCAGGCCAGCCAGGTCACCATCGGGTGATATCCAGGAATGTGTGCCGGCCATGCCACCCCAGTGATA
>CAYGNA010000251.1:0-6178 GCA_964351065.1 uncultured Pseudomonadales bacterium | reverse complement strand
CGCAACCAATCGTATCTACTTTTTTAAAAATGCCAGCAAAGCCATACGAGAGGCGATGGTTGCGGACCTGGTGCCCGCATTGACACCCGGCAACAGCTAGCGGGAGCAACGCTTCCACTTGAACCAGGTTCCAACCCGAAAACCAGGCGGCGCCGCTTATACCGAGGGTTCCATCCGCCGGCACGTCATGCACCTGTCGGGCGTCATGATTGTTGGCTTACTCGCCATGACGATCGGTTCGCTGATCGAGATTGTCTACATTGGCATGGTCGGTAAGCTGGAACTTGCCGCCATCACCTTTATGTTCCCCATCAGTATGTCACTAAATGCGCTGACTCGTGGTATCGGGATTGGCGCTTCAACCCTGGTCGCCCAGGCCATGGGTGAAGGTGACCGGGAAAAAACTGCCCTGACTGTCACGCATTGTTACCTGCTGGTGCTGGCATTTACCGTGCTGCTTGCCATGCTCGGCCAGTTTGGAGCGCGCTACCTGTTTGGTGTACTTGGTGCGGATGGTGTGGTGCTGGACCTGGCAGAAGGCTACGCGCATATCTGGCTTATCGGTTTTCCCATGATGGGCATCGCGATGGTCTCCAACGGCCTGATACGGGCCTTTGGAAATGCAACTTATCCGGGCTTCATCATGACAACCGCGCCTGTAATCCAGGTGATCACAGGTCCGTTTCTCATCTTCGGCTGGTTTGGTCTGCCCGCAATGGGACTTACCGGCGCAGCATGGGCCTTTGTGATGGGCGCTACTGCGCAGGTCACGCTCGCTGGTTACTGGTACCTGCGAGAGAAACTGTTCTATCCTGCGCTGCCAGAGTTCGTTGCCTCAAGTAAACAGATTCTGCATGTCGGCATCCCCGCTGCGGCCACAAACCTGATTCAACCGCTGTCGATGGGCGTTGTCACATGGCTGCTCGCCGGGTTTGGCACGACGGTCATCGCCGGGTTTGGCGTTGCCTCGCGGATAGAGTCTGTCGTTAGCATGGTGGTTATCGGCATTTCGACCGCCGTTGTACCATTGGTTGGCCAGAATTGGGGCGCTCGCAAATTTGATCGAGTCTACGAGTCTCTCAATATCTGCTATGCCGCCTGTCTCATTTGGGGACTCGTCGCCGCCACCATCATGTGGGTGGGCGCAGAAACATTTGTCGGCGCGATCAACGACGATCCAAACCTGCTCGAAACAGCTGTTACATTTCTGCACATCATTCCGCTGTCGATCGGTTTCCTGGGGCTGATCAATGTCGCAACACACGGTTTCAATGCACTTCGCAAACCGCTGCCGGCACTATCGCTGTCCGTCGCCCGCCTGGTTGTAATTTACATTCCGATGGCGCTAATCGCCAGCCATTACTATGGTTACGTTGGCGTCTTTGTTTCCACAGCTGTCACCAACGTGGTGGTTGGCATCGCCGCCGTGTTCTGGAATCGTCGTACGCTACAACGTGAGCAGGCGCTGGTGCTGGCTGGCATTTAGTCCCGCGCGGCCGCACGCCGTTCACGCAACGCTTCCAGAATCTCCGCATGGCGTTCCTGGGTCAGATGGTAGTGGGAGTAACACCAGACGGACACCACCGCAAATGCGGCCACGACCGGCCCGTACAGCAGGCCAAGGTTAACCAGTGTATCCGGTGGGATATCCGCCGCTGAGGAGATGTCCGCCCCCCGTGGCCACTGAATCACATCAAGGCCAATGCCCCCGATAAAGTTGCCAAACCCGGAGGTCGCCTTGCCAGAGAATGAGATAGCGCCAAAGAAGATACCTTCCTGGCGAGCACCAAACTGGAACTCATGCTCATCAGCCACATCTGCCATCATCGAGCCAAAAGAAATATAGGCCTGCTGGAGCAGTATCCCCTGGGCAAACTTCATAAGTAACAACGTAACCACCAGGTCGGTGGTCATATTTGCAGGGAAAACATCAAGCAGGCGCAAGACAACGGGTGCCAACTGAAAAATCGCCCAGGCTGATGTACCAAGGACAACCCCAAATCGCTTGGTGGTGTATTTGTGTAGCAGCGCAGTCAAAAACGAGCCCAGCATCAGGCCACCGACAAATGCAATCTGCAGGAACAGCATCTGCTGGCCAGTCAGTTCCCAGAAATACTGCAGCATGTACAGATCAAGCGCACCGTTGACACCGGCCATAATAAAAACAATCAACACGCCAAAAAACAGCCAGCGGAACGAGGAGTTCTGAAAGGCTTCGCCAAACTCTTCAAACATCTGGCGCAGCGCACCTTTTTTGGGTTTGGGGGCTGGCTGCACCAGACGAGGTATCTCCTTCTGCGTGCCCCAGGCCGAATACCAGATGGTGATCACCATCAGCAGAGCGAGCGTGAGCGCGTAAGGCGTATAGTTTTCCACCGCCAGGCGTCCGCCGTTAGCATCCGAAAAAAAGTAACCCAGGCCTATCACCGATGCTGCAGCGCCACCAAAAGTGCCAAAAAACTGCCGGTAGGCCACGATCCGCGTCCGTTCCTGGAAGTTTTCTGTCATCTCCGCGCCCAGTGCCAGGTGCGGGACGTGGTAGAGCGTCATGGCACCACGAGTGAGGATGGCAAACACAGCCAGCCACAGGAACAGCTGGAATTCGGACATCCCTTCAGGCGGCGAGAAGAGCCCCAGGAAAGCCAGCGCGAGTGGTATCGCCGATGCATACATGAAGGGATGCCGTCGACCGAGCTTGCCTTTCCAGTTATCCGACAGGGACCCTGCCAGCGGGTCTGTCACCGCATCAAAGAGCAGTGCGACAAAAAGAGCTGCACCTGCCATCGTGCCAGAGAGACCGAGCACCTGATTGTAATAAAAGAGGATGAACAGGCCGAACCCCGTGTTCTGCAGACCCTCGCCAAACTGCCCCACACCAAATGCAAACTTGCTGGAAAACGGGACCAGGCGATCATTACTCATAGGTATTGCACCAGCGCTAATATCAAGGGACAGAACATACACGAGAACACGCCGGGGTTGAAACAATCTATGCCCTGCCTGTTATCATCCAGGGAAAAGCCAGACTCAAAAATGAGCAAACCAACTTATGATATCCCTCGACTTTTATTTCGACTGTTCCAGCCCCTGGACGTTTCTTGGTTTCGAGTCCCTGCAACAAATGTTGCCGGAGCATCCTGACCTCAAGGTCAACTACAAGCCAATTCTGGTCGGCGGCGTTTTCAACACCATCAACCCGTCAGTGTACGAGAGTCGCTCAAACCCCGTGCCCGCAAAACAGAAGTACTACCAGAAAGATCTGCAGGACTGGGCGCGCCATGTTGGTGTTGTTATCGGCCAGCCTCCTGTATTTCCTGTCAATAGCGTCAAGGCTATGCGTGGGGCACTCTTTGCTGAAACCCAGGGACTGCTTGTCCCCTATGTGAGGCACGTTTTCACCAACTACTGGAGTGAGCTGCGCGACATATCCCGGATTGATGTTCTGCGGGAGATTGTGATCGCAAGCGGACTCAACCCATCCGACTTTTTTGCGGGCATTGAAGACCCGGACTGCAAAGCTGCACTGAAGGCCAACACCAGCGAATTGATAGAACGTGGTGGATTCGGTTCACCCACTTTTTTCCTGAACGGCGATGACATGTATTTTGGCAATGACCGCATGGTCCTGCTGGCCGAACGGCTTCGCCAAACAACCTGAGCAACAAAAGAGAGAGGGGTTTTATCCATGAGTGATTTCGAAAACATTTATGTTGATCGTGTGGGTACTGATGGTCGCGTGGGGCGCATTACGCTCAACAGACCAGAGAAAATGAACGCACTGTCACAGGAACTGATGTTTGAGTTCAATGAGGCACTGCATGACTTTGAAGCCGATGACGATGTACGGGTAATCATTGTTCGCGGTGAGGGCCGAACCTTTAGCGCTGGCTACGACCTCACGCCGGCACGCGGCGGTGCTGACGCCGTGGTCAGGCGCCACAAGGGCGCAGACGAAAAAGGCAGGCGACTGCTGATGGGCATTCGCACAGGCATGCAGCAGATTACCGATATCCACATGTACTTCTGGAACATGGCAAAAATCACAATTGCGCAGGTGCATGGCTATGCCGTCGCGGGTGGCTGTGAACTCGCCATGATGGCGGACCTGGTCGTTGCCGCAGAAGACGCTCAGCTTGGGCACCCGGGACTGCGTGGTCTCGGCACCAGCCGCACAGGGGTAATCTGGCCACTGGTGATTGGCATGCGCAAGGCAAAAGAACTCTACTACACCGGTGAAAACGTAACCGGCACCGAGGCTGAAGAAATTGGCATGATCAACTATGCCTGGCCACTGGCAGAACTGGACGACCGCACAATTGCGTTTGCCGACCGGATCGCCAACATGTCCGCTGATCACCTGGCCATACTCAAAGTGAATATGAACCGTTTCTACGAAAACATGGGTATTTACTCCTCTGTACGCAGCAGTACTGACCTGGATGCCGCTGGCCAATTCACTGCATTCTCATATCAGTACCAGGACCAGATGCGGGAAAACGGTCTGAAAGAGGCACTGCAGTGGCGTGATGGACCCTACAAGGGCACTGATGACTACAAGAAGAAGTGAGGCTGAGGGAGAAACTGGGATGGCACCCAAAGTGCCGCTAACAAGCGCCTAGTAAATCGAGTATAGATAGGCAACATAGGCTGCCAGGAAAGCAATGCCTGACAGCTTGCCTATCGTACGCTTGGCCAATACGTAGACCCAAAGCAGCACCGCGACACCAAACATGACCCAAAGGTCAAACTGCAGGAAGCTGGGTTCTACAGGAATAGGTGTGAGCATTGCCGTAATACCCAGTATGGCCAGGATATTGAACAGATTGCTGCCAACCACGTTACCAATGGCGACATCAGAGCTCTTGTGAAGCGCCGCGATGACGGTGGTGCTGAGTTCTGGCAGAGAAGTCGCCAGTGCAATCAGGCTGAGGCCAATGACTGCCTCTGACACGCCCCAACTGCTGGCAAGACCCGCGGCACCTTCCACAACAAGATCAGCACCCAGCGGCAGCGCCACAATCCCCAGCACAATGAACAGCGTAATCGTGCCACGGGTTCCTGGCATACCCAGCACGCGTTCCAATTCTTCTTCCGTTTCTGATTCATCAATGCCCGGCATGACCCCGATCCCACGAGTTGTCAGGATGAGGAAGACAACCAGGATAAAAAACAGCAGCGCGCCTTCCATGAAAGTAATCGGCTGATAGATACACATCACAATGAACAGTAGCGAAACCGCAATCATGAGTCCGGTCTGCTTCCCAAGGCCTTCCTGGTCACACACGATGGGATGAATCAATACTGGTACGCCAATCACCAGCAGGATATTGGCAATATTGCTGCCCACCACGTTGCCGATAGCGATGCCTGGATAACCAGACAGGGCTGAAAAAGAAGACACCATGAGTTCAGGCGCTGAGGTTCCCATGGCAACCACGGTCAGACCGACAATCATCGGTGGTATCTTGCTCTCCCGCGCCAGACCAAGTGAGCCCCGCACCAGCAGGTCCCCCCCCATCAGCAGGTAGACGAAGCCGCCGAACAGCTTTAGGAAATCGAGAACCTCAGCCATCCTTTGTCTTTTCTTCTGACTGCATGTGGTCCAATAGCTCGTTAAGTGACTCTGCAAGGTAGGCGATTTCATCATCACCTGCGGCATCAGCCCGCAGATCGGTCTCGCCATGTCGAACGCGTTCAACGAGTAGCGCAAGGTCATGAATCGGACGTGCCAGGTAGAAACCAAGCATGGTGCCGCCGACAATCGCAAAGGCCGAGAGTGCAAGCGCTATGTCAAACATCGCATCACGCAGCCGATATGCCCGGGATTCCTCCTCCTCTGCATCAACTTTTACAATGACCCCCCAACCAAGGTCGGGCATGTTACGGGTGGCCGCCCAGACATCGACCCCACGGTAGTCGACTGACTGAATCCAGCCCTGTTGGGCATCGCTGTCCAGCGCCTGGCGAATTGCCCTGGATGCAACGGCAAGCGGAATACTGGTGAGTTCCTCCCGGCCCAGGTGACGTGGCGGGTTTAGTACCAGGATCGTCTCCTCGTCCTCTTTCATCACCACCATGACTTCGCCGGTTTCGCCCAGCCCAGTAAAGTTGTCTGTTACAGAAACGATGCCAAGGGCATCAAACACAATTTCCAGGAAGCCGACACTGACCCCATCCT
>CAYGNA010000250.1:0-6178 GCA_964351065.1 uncultured Pseudomonadales bacterium | reverse complement strand
CACTAAGCGGATTGCCTGCCTACCGCTATAAAGCTGGGCGAGTCGCTCTCTGGTGTTAACGATGCCAACCCCGCTGAAATCCGGAATGCGGCCATTCACGAACTCAATACCGGGGCCGGTATCAATGACGTCAAGCACCAGGTCCTTGCCCGAACGACGTGAAACAATTCGGATCTCGCCCCCGGTCTCACTCGCAGCAACCGCATACTTGATGGCATTCTCGACAAGTGGTTGCAACAACATGCTGGGTACCAATGCCGTCAGGGTGTCGTCTGCAATATCAAACGTTACCCTGAGTCGGTCTTCAAATCGTACCTGCTCTATCTCAAGGTAAAGCTTCATGGTATTGACCTCATGCTCAAGGTCAACCTTTTGCATGGGATCATTGTCCAGTGAGTAGCGCAGAAAGTTACTCAGTCGACCCACCATCTGGTTCGCCTGAACAGTTTCCTTGTCCAGGATGAGGGTTGAAATGGCGTTGAGCGTGTTGAACAGAAAGTGTGGATTGAGCTGGTATCGCAGCATCCTGAGCTGGGCCTCGTGGGCCAGCGATTCCGCCCGCACGGAGCGCTGCTGCTCGTCGAGCAGGAGATTGTAATACTTGATCCCAAAATACAGCCCGCTCCAGCCCAGCATGAGGAAATAGGAGTAGCCGATCATCCCGCTGAAGTACGCCATGTAACCATACTCGGCGACTTCCTTGAATTCGTCGTAATAAACAAACTGGGCATAGTTTTTTATCGGCTGCCAGATTGCCGCGACCATGTAGGACGCCACTACCACAACCACAACCCGCTGGATTACAGGCCGGTCCCATATCGCGCGGTACATGTAACGCAATACAGTAGTCAGCAGGATGCCGGCAACTGCGTTTACAAAGAGCAACGCAATGCGCTCCAGCGGCTGCCCCCAATAGGCATCCCGAATGGTAAAAAGTACCAGCCAGCCGGTCCACCCAAGCACCTGCAGAAACCAGAACTGTGCATTACGGTCGCGGGACAGGCGTGAGGCCAGGTCTAGTGCCACGGCGGACGAGCCCTGCAGGACACACCAAACGCTTCAATTTCGCTCACACTGCCTCCCGTTCTAATCAAAGCACCCAGTATAGTGGATTTGGGCACCGCTTCGGCCGCAGTTTGCCGCGCTGATGCCTCAACACATCGCAATGCCAATTCAATTTCACTTGCTGAAAGCCTGTTTCTGCTGTCTGATAAACAGGCTTTTCTTAAGGCCCCTGGCTGAGAACCCAACCATGCAGTTTGAGCGCTTTGTCGACACATTAAAGGAACTGATCCGCCAACCCAGCGTTGTGGGTGCAGAACATGCATTTTTCCGTGTATTGCAGCGAGCGCTTGAAGAACGGGGTGCCCGTGTAGACTGGTATGAGGGTCTGCTGGTAGCCCAGGGTGCCCGCCCCTATTCCTGCATGTTCTCCGCGCATATCGACCGCCATGGACTGATATGTACTGGCCCCAACGAGTTTCAATACGCTGCTTTTGTCGCCGGCAGTCGTTCGGACCTGCTCGGCAACTCGGTGTCCGAATCGATGATGAACCGGGTTGCAGACAGGTTTAATGGTGTTGAGCTGATGGCCTACGAACCCTGGTCCGGTGCGTATCGCGGCAAGGGTGAAATCGTCAGTTCCTACATCTGCGAATACCGCAACAACCTTATCTTCGAAGTGTCAGGCCTTGAACACCTGGTAGCAGGAACGCCAGTCGCTTTTGCCGATCGCCTGCGGGTAGCGAACGATCGTTTCTACGGCCAGTTGGACAACGTCCTGACCGCATCGGCGCTGGTTCACCTGTTTGACCTTGGCTTCGAGGGTACCGCTTTCTTCACTGCCAGCGAAGAAGCCGGACGTAGCTGGCGCTACCTGCTGGAATGGTTTCGCCGTTTTGGCCACCCTACCAATCGCCTTTTTGTCGTCGACACCAGTCCATTTCCTGACATTCCCGCTGCAGACGAGCAGCTTGTGGTGCTACGCAACCGCGATGCCAATGCTGAATTTGATACTGAGATAACCAGCAGTCTGCGTGATGCCGCAACACGCCTGGGCATCCCCTACCTGTTTAAAGATGACTATGTCGAAAAACGGAATCAGGAAGCCAGATCCCGGGGTGAAGGCATCCAGTCGCTTGGCAGTACGGAGATGGGAAGAATCGTTGGCGCAAGCGGTGGTCTGGTTCACGGCACAACGCTACAGGTGCCAACCACGGGTTACCATACGATTGATGAGTCGGCCTCAATCAAGGCTTGCGAGGCGTTTATCCAGCTTGCAATGGAAGTTTCCAGCTAACGAATGTAGCCGTCGACCAGGCGCGCCAGGCGCAAGCAAGTGTCAGGGACAAACTGGCCGCGCCTGGTTAACTTCGTTGGCAGTTGGGACCACGAAGGCATCCCAGTCTATCAGCTCAAAAAGTCGATCAGCGGGGTCGCTTGACACAGGCACTACCAGACGCTCGGTGGAAGGTGAAATTCGGGAAACCTCTGCGAGGAAGTGTCGCCAGGCTGCGTTGATGGTCGCAGCGTCACACACAACCAGTGCAACACGGCTGGTCTGCACGAGGAATAACGCCGCTTCGGTGTCTCGTACCCAGGTAACAGGCACACCCAGATCAGCCAGTGCCCTGTTTACACATTGGTACTTTTGGTGGCTTGGGTCGACAAAAACGATAGCGCCCTTGTCTGGACTGTTCGGCCTCACGGCGTATTCTCCATCAATATTGTATAAATACGCAGCAATCTGCATGCCAACACTCATGCAATTGATTTTATTGGAGATTACGACACCGGGGTGCGACTCACTTATCCCGCAAAGGACGAACGCGTCACATTTCTGACGCAATAGTGTGTTCCACCGCCAATTCGACTAACAGGCATTGGCGCGCTATTCACCCGGCAGGGTCAGGACTGCTCGTTGACTGTCTGATCAGTTGCCGGGGTTACTACCGGTTGAAACAGTGGCCTGGCACGCCAGAGATAAAAAGCCAGCAGTCCAAACAAGGCTGCGGACAGGGCGCCAAAGATCCAACCCCCACGCATGGCAGAGAACACAAAAAAACCGATCGCCACCTGCACAACATACAATGATGCCCAGGGAAACATCCAGGCCTTCAGCTTGAGGAAACCATAGAAACCAAAGCCGTAGATGAGCCAGTGCAGTGGTGCCGTTGCCTTTGCCCACCACCCCGTTAGCATGAAGCCAAACCAGACTTCCTGATCGCGCTCCACGGGTTTGTAAAACAGATCAAATGGCATATAAATAAACGTCATGTAGGCGCAGAAGGCCAACAAAAAATTCATCCACCATGGGCGCTCGAACCAGAACGTCTTCAGCTTTTCATTCATGTCTGTCTCCCCACCTGACGCAACTTACGCAACATGCTCTTGTTCCGGTAACCAGGCTTAATGACAGGAATCACTCACAACGGCACCTTCGATAATGACGCCACAAACCTGGGTTGTATACTCAAAAGGATCACCGTTAAACAACACCAGATCGCCGTGCTTGCCTTTCTCGATTGACCCAACCTTGTCATCGATTCCAAGAATCTCGGCAGGGCTCGCGGTAATGGCTCGCAGTGCAGCGAGTCTGTCGAGGCCGTTGGCAACTGCCACCGCTGTCTCGAACAGCAAGACCCGAACTTTCGGCGCATACCCTTCATGTCCTGACTGGTAAGCAAAGGGGATAGCTGCCTCAGCAAGAACGCGGCCAGTATCAAAGGCGGCATTTTTGGTATCACCACTGGCTCTCAGCATCGGCGCGTGCAGCAGTACCGGAACCCTCGCAGCACTTATCTCATCAATCAGCAGCGGGGCGTCTACGACACTATCGAGCAGCAGGTCAAACCCAAACTCATCTCGCAACCGCAGCGCCGCATCTATATCGGTCACCGTGTTGGCTGTGATCATGGCCTTGATATCGCCTGCGAGTACCCTGAGCAGGATTTCCTTTCCTATGTCTCGCCCGGGTGGTGTGTCCCCCTTGCGCTTGCGACCATAGTTCTCGGCTTCGATAAACGCCGAGCGCAACATGGCAACAGATTTCGCGCGGGTACCCGGTGTCTTGAAGTTGCCACTATTCAGGGGGCCAAGCGTGATGGCAATGGCAACGTCAGGCAGGACCAGGGCTTCTTCCACAGTTTTCCCCCTCGTCTTGACAATCATGGTGCGGCCGCTAACGACAGCGCCCGGTCCATGCCCTGTGTGCAAGGTTGTCACACCGTAACGGCGCACAAACTCAATCAGGGGCTCGCTTGCGTTGTAAGCATCTACCGGGTCCAGTTCAGGCTGGATTGGGTCTGACGTTTCCAATTGGTCCTGATCACGAACCTGCCCTGAGCGACCACCATAAATACCAGAGAGCCCTACTGTGCTGTGCGCATCAACCAGGCCTGGCGTCACAACCTCAGCTTCAAGTGTCGGGTAACCCTTCGGGACTTTGACCCTGGCGCGCGGTCCGACCTGCCGGATGATGCCGTCACGAATGACAATGGCGCCATCACCAAGGACATCACCTTCCATCGTATAGATAGTCTTGCCAAATACGACGAGATTGGAGGCTGCCAGACCAGGGGCAGTGAGCAGCAGGATAATCGTGGTAAATGTGTTTAGCAGTCTCATTCTGCGTCCTCCCCGTGAGCGTGATGCTGCAGGTCGTAGGTACCAACTCCACCGGTTGCATACTTGCGATGCTCTGGCAGAGCCCGGTCGAAGATTACCTCACCTTCGACCCAGGTCTGTTCGACCTGCGTATAGGTTGAGAACGGATCGCCTGACAGAATCACAAAGTCAGCATCTTTACCTGCCACAAGGGACCCAACACGATCATCCAGTTCCAACGCCCGCGCCCCGGCCAACGTGAGCGCCTCAAGCGCCTTGTCACGCGGCAGGCCATGGCGCACTGCGAGCGCACCGTAACGCAGGAACAGGCGCGAATCGAGGATGCTGTCATCCGTGTTGAGACTGACATCAACACCTGCCGCATTCAGGATCGCGGGTGCCCGAAGATTCCAATCCAGGACTTCCTCTTTACCACCGGGGGCTTCAAGAAAAGTTACCGAAACAGGCAGCCCAGCCGCCGCAATCTCTTCTGCAATTTTCCAACTGTCTGAGCCATGTTGAATCACCGGGTTGAGGTTGAATTCTTTTGCCAGGCGCAGCACGGTCATAATGTCGTTATGACGATGTGTATGGAACTGGATGCGACGCTCGCCGGACAGTACCTGAATCACCGCTTCCATGCGCAGATCGCGTGGCGGTGGCTCCTTGCCTTCTTCCTGGGCGGCCCGCACTTTCGCGAGATAATCCTGGCCTTCAATAAACAACGCCCGCTGCAAAGCAGCAGACCGCGAGCGGGTACCAGGAAAGGGCTTGTCCTTGATAGAGTTGGTACCGTTGGCCATCTTCATGCTGCCGCAAATACCCTTGATCGCGTCCTCACAAAACAGCCAGTCTTCAATTTTTTTCGGGTCCTTGCGAAGTTTGAGATAGGTTGTCTGCCCACTCATCAGATGTCCGGAACCCGGCATCACATTCACCGTGGTGATGCCACCGGAACGCGCCCGCCAGAAACTCTCGTCCCTGATATCGACAGCGTCCAACGAGCGGGCATCCGGGCTCAACGGAGCGCTTGAGTCACCACCAGCAGGCCCGCCAACATGGCTGTGGCTGTCGACCAACCCGGGCACCAGCACTTTGCCGCGCAGATCGACCTCCTGTGCACCGGCGGGACTCGCGAACGCCGGGGACTCGCCAACAGCAACAATCTTGCCTTCTTCTATGACAAGCACGCCATTCTCGATAACACCACTGCTGACCGGGTAAATTGTCGCCCCCCGGAAGATAAGCACCTCGGCGTAAATCGGGGTACCCAGCACGAGGGCAACGCAGAAAATCAGAATCCGTTGAAAAAGCATGGAGGTATCCAAAAGCTGAATAGTTGACCTACTAGACCATCGTTAGACGCCGGGGTCAATTTGAACAAACCCTGAGCCCCCACGCTTTGTTATAGTCCACCTCTTTATCCACGGACATCCACTGTGTCGAAATTCACCGGGCGCCTTTCCGCACTTCGCCAGCCCGCATACCTGCGCTACTGGCTCGGTTCTTTCGCCTCGGGTGGCGCCTCACACCGGCAGCTCATGGGACAGGGCTGGGGGGGGGGGGCGGGAGG
>CAYGNA010000249.1:0-6203 GCA_964351065.1 uncultured Pseudomonadales bacterium | reverse complement strand
GAGTGTATTCGGGGATGGCATCTCAATTGAAGATGATCTCTCGGTGATGGTGCGTTACGAAAACCGTGCGGTTATGACCTATCACTTAACTGCATATTCTCCCTGGGAGGGCTATCGGATTGCGTTCAACGGTGATGCGGGTCGGCTGGAATATGAGGTGCATGAATCCAGTTACGTCTCGGGTAGTGAAGCCGACGCCAACAGTGTGCTCACCGAGGGGCACGAGGTACATGAGCCAGCCAGGATTGTTGTGCGCCCGCACTGGCCGCGCCCCTATGAAGTTGACCTGGACAGCTTGTCCGAGGCAGGTCATGGCGGTGGCGACGCGCGGTTACTGCAGGACCTTTTTGCACCGGCAGCAGACGATGCACTTGGCCGGGCAGCAGATCACGTAGATGGTGCCCGGTCTGTGCTGACGGGGATTGCTGCCAATCGCAGTATGGCGACCGGCGCGCCGGTTCGCGTGGCGGACCTGGTGTCCTTCTAGAGTCGTTATAACGGATGTGTCTTGGTATGCTGTTCACTCAAGCATTTAGTCCTTAGGCCAGGATAAACCTGATGGATCAAGAAGAAGCAGCCAGTCTGCCCAAGAAGCCCGCTTCTGCGGGTTCTGTTTTCCTGAAGCAGGTGTTGCCGTGGATTATCACACTGGCCTGTTTTGCCTTCCTCTATACGCGAATTGCCGGTCCTGCCGGGGCAGCAGGGATGTCGGTGTTTGGCTACCTTGGCAGCGTATTTGCAGAAGTGAACTGGCTGGCCTGGCTGTCCCTGATGATTCCCTATTCAATTTTCTTTTTCCTGCTGGATTCCCTGATCGTGTGGCGGGTTATCGGCTGGTTTAATGCGCCGGTGGCCTATCGGGACATTCTGCCGGTGCGGGCCAGTACCTATATCCTGTCGATCATCAATGAACAGGTTGGCAAAGGTGCAATGGCACTGTACCTGTATCGCAGGGAAGGCGTGCCGGGTTGGAAGCTTGGGTCATCAATGCTGTTCATCATGGCGTGTGAACTGATGTACCTGTGCATCTGGGCGAATATTGGCTTGTCGCTCCAGTGGGATACGGTGCCGGCGGTGTTTCACTTGTTGCCGTTTGTGGGGTTGGGTATCGCCGTGATTTTTGTCCTGGCTTACCTTTACTTCAAAGGCTTCATTCTGCCCAATGTGAATTTGCGCGACAGGGATATTCTGTATGCATTTCGTGAAGCGAGGCTTGGCCAGTACGCAGTGATCCTTCTGTTGCGGTCGCCTGCGCTGCTGGCAGCGGTGTTTGTCTATGCTGAGGCGATTGCCCTGTTTGGCGTGCAGATTTCTTATCTGCAGATGCTGGGCCTGCTGCCAGTTATCTTTTTTGGTGCGTCCATACCCGGGCCTTTCAGAGCGGTTGCGATATCCATGTGGGTGATCCTGGTGCCTGACTTCCCGGCAGAAATGTCCGCTTTTGGGCTGGTTCAGCACAACTTCTTTATTCTATTCAACGCGCTTATTGGGCTGGTTTTTGTCAGGCGAGCCCAGAAGGAACTCTTTACCGGTTAGTTAGCTAGTGAGGAGTTGGCGACGCCAGTGGATTAGGACGCGGCGACGGAGCGTGAGTGAGGGACCGCAAGCGAGAGATAATCAGAAAATGAATGAGTTTAGACAAAAAGCAATTCGGCCTGACCTTGAGACGTTGGCGCGGGTTTCAGCCCGCTGCGCAGAACAGAACCTGCCAGAGGACCAGGCGTTTATTTGCGGGGCGATGGTGTGGGCAGCCTTTTCCGCCCCGGGTGGCATTCACGCGGTGTTTGATGCAATTGCACCGGGATATGTCACCTCAGACCTGACTGGCGCTTTTCCGCAAGACCTGGTGGAAAGTCCATTGCCAGACTCTTTCTGGCAGACATTCGAGGAAACCCTGACGGGGCCTGCAGCAGGTTATGATGCTGGCTCAATCACTGCAACTGTCGCCGCCCTTGGTGGTGCAGTTGACCTGCGGTTTCACCAACTGGCGGAATCCTGTGCTGTTAACTATGCGGGTCTCGAGGACGTTAGCCACCGCGAGGTGCCAGGGTTGATTGCGCTGGAAGAACTGTCCGCCTGTCCGCCCGACAGTCTCGGTGACTCACTGCATCACATGCTGGTTGATAATGGTTACGACCCCGAGGTCCTGGATAGGGATGCCATAGGGCTAGGATCTTTGCCGCCGGCACTACGCTATCTCAATACGCGGATTCTGCAGATGCATGATGCCTGGCACCTGGTAGCCGGTTACGAAACAACGGCGTTGCATGAGATTGCTATCTCCGCTTTCCAACTGGCCCAGTTCCCTCACAACTACTCCGCCATGTTCCTCGCGACGATAGCCACCATGACGCAACGCCGCCAGGGTGATGGATTTAATCTGATTATGACGGCAGTTGCAGAGGCCTGGGTTCATGGACGCAAGACGCCACCGCTGATGAACGTGCCGTTCGAATCAGAGTGGTCAAACAGTATTGACGACATTCGCCAGCGCTACGGTATTTTGCCTTTCACCAGCCGGTTTCCTGCTGACCTGTTTGAGCAACTACGCCAGACAGCCTGAGCCGAAGGGAGGTTCACACGATGCGAATTGCGATTGCGGGGATTGCACACGAGACCAATACTTACTGCCGCGATGAGACGCCTGCGTCCGCCTTCAGCCAGGCGAGGGGAGAGCGTATTCTCCGCGCACTGGGTACAGAAACCAGCCTGGGGGGTGCATTGGCAGCGTGCGAAGCGCTGGATATCCAGGTTGTACCTCTCCTTGCTGTCTCGGCTCAACCCTCGGGTACCATCGAGCGGGCTGCTTATGATCAGTTCAAGCAGGAAATCCTTGATGGGATATCGAAGGCCATGCCCATCAATGGCATTTTTCTTGATCTGCATGGTGCAGGTGTGGTCCGAGGCATCAGCGACCTTGAAGGTGACCTTGCTGCGGCCATCAGAAGTCTGGTGGGAGAGGCCGTACCTGTCACGGCGACATTCGATCTGCATGGTAATGTCACCCAGGCGATGGCTGATGCGCTGGATGGCATCTTTGCCTGTCACCAGTACCCACACGTTGATATGCACGAGCGCGCTGCGGAAGCTGTGGCACTGATCAAAAGTATGCTTGAGGAAAATTTCCGACCCGTGAGTCATGTCGAATCAATCCCGATGCTGATGCCAACAACCACAACTTTTGAGGGCATTGGGAAAGAAACCCTGGCGCACATACTCAACGAGGAAGCACAGAGCGAGGAGATCATTGATATCAGCTGGTTTCACGGTTTTCCCTACACGGATACAGAACATGTTGGTGTTCATATTGTTGTGACGACCACCGGCAACAGGGAACTCGCAGAAGTCACCGCAAAACGGCTGGCTACTGAACTCTGGACAGCGCGTGAGTCCTTTCGGCCGCGTAGTCTCAGTGCTGAAGACGCAGTAGCAGAAGCGGTAGCAAACGGTGCTCATCCTGTCGTGATCAATGAAACATCGGACAACTGCGGTGGCGGTACGCCAGGCGATGGCACCCACCTGCTCCGTGCCATGCTGGAGGCAAAGCTGGAACGAGCCTGTTTTGGTTTTATTGTTGATCCAGAGGTTGCCGCCGAGGCGCACGCCGCGGGTGTGGGCACAACGATTAACGTTCAGTTAGGTGGCAAGTATGACGATTTGCATGGTGAGCCGCTGGCGCTGACGGCTTATGTCAAGGCGCTGCACGATGGGCGCCTGGTGATGCGGGCTATGTTCAAGGGTGCAGGATTGAATCTGGGCAAAATGGCTCGACTTGTTGTCGACGGGATCGATATTGTTGTGGCCTCCAACCGGTCGCAGACATTTGATGTCGCGCCGTTCCTGGCAGTGGGCATTGATGTGCTGGAATACGATATTGTTGCGCTCAAATCATCCAATCATTTCCGGGCCGGTTTTACTGACCTCGCGGGCAGCATTATTACGGCAGATCCGCCGGGTCTGACGACACATCATGTAGAAATTTTCCCGCGGGAGCATGCGTTATCCAAGCTCTGGCCGATAGACGAATCAGCCAGCTATGGGTGATGGTGGCGCTGATTGAGGTGACGGTGGCGGTGATGCCGGTGCTTTGACCTCAATTCTATCGCGCCCCTTTTCTTTTGCGCGATAAAGCGCCTTGTCGGCTTCCGAGAAAAATGTGGTCAGGTCCGAATTCCGGTTGGGCACGCCGGATATAACCCCCATACTGATGGTGAGCTGACCCAGCGGGCTTGCCTCATGCGAGATTCTGGCTTCTGCCAGGGCAGATTTGATCTCGTTCGCTACGCGAAGCGTGCCCTCGGCGTCTGTGCTGGGTAGAACGATAGCGAACTCTTCACCGCCGATGCGCGCACAGAGGTCAGTGCCGCGACTGGCCACACGACGCAGTACACCGGCTACCTGACTTAACGCTGTATCACCTTTGGGGTGACCATAGGTATCGTTGTAGCGTTTAAAAAAGTCGATGTCCGCCAGGATAAGTCCAATCGATTGGCTACCCCGCATGGCGTTTTGCCAGGAATCGCCGAGGTATTCGTCAAAGCCTCTACGGTTGGCGAGATTCGTCAGCGCATCAGTTCGTGACAGGGCTTGCATCTGCAGACGCAGAATCATCCCCTCCAGAAAACTGTTGCCGAGGCGGCTCACCGCAACGATAAGCAGAATGCTGTAGAGGACGACGAGTGTGCCAAGCACCCATTCTACCCGGCCGCCAGATAGCAGCAGCTGTGCTGTTGCCGGTATGGCGATGGGCAGGCAATAAACAACAAACGATTGTCTGTGCACGGACAAAATCACGCCGCCCGCGGCAATTACACCCGCCAGTGTTGCAACCAGGACAGCGCGATACTCCACACTGTCTGGCCAGATAACAAAAACGGCCATGCCCCAATTCAGCGTCTGCAGGAATGCAAACAGGTTGAGCGGCAAGATCCAGTTGTTAAGGTGACGTTCGCTGATTGGTTGAGCGCGAATGTAGAGAATGGTCAGCACTGCGCGAGCGGCCCCGATAACAGCAAGCGTTAGCCACCAGAAAATGAGATTGGCGAGCGGTACCACGGGTGACAAGGCAAAAAACAGGAAACCACCAGCAATCAGGTGTCCGGCGACTGCCATGGGTGTCTGCTTGTAGAGGATAAGCAGACACTCCAGATATGCCTCCTGTTGGAAGTACTCAGCGGGGATAAGCTCAGATGTTGCTTCGGTATTTATTATTCTTCTCCACCAGATGCGTAATAGTAACGGTTCTTTATGGCATTTCGAACCTGTCACCTGCATTCAGTGGATCAATGGAGCCTTTACTGAAAAAGTGGCGGCTGAGCAGCGACTAAGCGTGCTTTCATCGCCCCAGAGCCTTTGCTGTCGGCAAACTGGGCAGCGAGTGCGAGCGCGGCATGGCCTGCAGCCACGCCATGTTAATGAAGGGTTTCAGGTGGCGCAAATGCGGGTGGGGAAATCTGGCTTGTTGTACGCCATCAAGCAACTGATTTTATTGACGAAAATGCTTGCAATGCACTTTCTCTTGAGGCTTTCAGGTCTACCATGGGCAGCGGATAAGTGTCACCGAGGCTGACGCCCGCAGCAGCGAGTTCAGAGGCTGGTGCCTCCCAGGGACAGTGCAGGTACTTCTGCGAGAGGTTTGAGAGTTCCGGTACAAAACGGCGGGTATAGTCCCCGGCGGGATCGAACTTTTGGCCCTGGGTGACAGGATTGAAGACCCGAAAGTAGGGCGCTGCATCAGCGCCGCAACCCGCAATCCACTGCCAGCTTGCGCTGTTGCTGGCGTGATCGGCGTCAACCAGGCAGTCCCAGAACCATGCCTCGCCGAAGCGCCAGTGAAGCAGCAGGTTCTTTACCAGGAAAGACCCGACAATCATGCGTACCCGGTTGTGCATATAGCCGGTTTGCCAGAGTTCTCGCATGCCAGCATCGACAATTGGGTAGCCCGTCATACCGCGTTGCCACCGCGCCAGTGCTTCCTGGTCAGCGCGCCAGGGAAAACGGTTAAACTTCTGTTGCAGGTTTTCCCACCTGAGCTTTGGGAAGTGGTAGAGCAGGCTGTAGGAAAACTCCCGCCAGCCCAATTCCGAGAGGAAATGGTCCCTGTTGTCATCCTGCGCTTGCGCGTTTGCCGCGTACCAGGCCTGGTTGGGCGATATATCGCCAAAATGCAGATGTGGTGAAAGCCTTGACACGCTGGCTTTGGC
>CAYGNA010000248.1:0-6278 GCA_964351065.1 uncultured Pseudomonadales bacterium | reverse complement strand
GCATTGATATCGATCAGTCGGCAACTGCAGATTGTCGAATGCTTGCTGGACAATCGGAAGTTTGAACTGGTCTTGATTGCTGACTAACACTAACGTCGGCCGGAAAACTCCGTGACGCTGCGGCGCTGGCGCATCAACGCATAAAATTTTGTCGAGGCAACAGTCGAGGCAACAGGGCAACAGCGACACACACTCTAATCTGCCTGAAAGCAGCGTAGGCGATAAACTGCTTTCGACGCAAGCGGGAGGCTGCGAGCGTGAGCACGCTTACAGTGTGTGGCGTTTTCGACATTTGATTCATGGTTCACCTGTTGGCCCCCCGGTTCTGTTCATACACCCCTTTGGTACCTATTTCGATGAGGTCAGGTTCGCCTGGATCATAGAGTTTTTCTCTGACTACAGATTCATCGCCATGGATGTCCGGGGACATGGAAGAAGTGGCAAGCCGGGCAAACCCGAGGACTACGGACTTAACCTGGTAGAAGACGTGGAGAGGCTACTGGATCATCTGAAACTGGCGGCGGAACCCAGTGTCACACGCCTTCACGCCGCTGAAAGTAACGTGTGCGATTGGCTGGTTTTCCTGTCAGAAGAAACCTTCGGGTGTGGGTACACCCAAAAAATGTGAGACTCATGTTCCTTTTAGTCGGGATCCCTGATCCTGCAGCGAGATATCAGCCAAAAATCGCTTAAATCAGAAATAGTCAGCAGTTCGTTTGGGCAGCGGGCGTCCTGGATCCCCAAAACGAAATGAAAGCCACGTGAGCGCCCAAATACTCTGATAGTAAGCAGAACACGACGAGCGTGGACACTCTCAAAGTGTGTGTTGGTTTCCACATGGCGGTTGTGGCATCTCATTAAAACAGCCAACAACACTCAATTTTGTCGATCCTTTTTACATCCATTTTTAGTGCCCCATGCAACCTCTTGTTTTTATTCAAATATTTATATTGGCACAGTAATTGCCTTCAAAATGATGTTCATTAACTAATCAAAAACTGAGAACAATTATGATTGAAACTCGAAAATACATTGCTATTGCCCTCATGATGCTGTTCTCGACCGCTGCGAGCGCTACCTTGGTTTGGGATGAAACCGTGGATGGCGACGCCGGCGTCGGAACAACGGCAGGCGCAGGATTGGGAACATTGAGTAATGGGACCTGGGATGTGGTTAACGCTTCACTCGATGGTGGGGATGCGGTTACAAGTGGATCAGATGAATTTGATGATTTCTACTTTAATGCTACCAATAGCTGGACCGTGGATCTAAGTTTCCTGAACCTGATTTCAACGACAGGCCTGGTAACAATCCAATTGCTGGGAGACGGAACTATTCCCAGTGGCTATGCCGTGGGTTTCGACACCACTGCGTCAAATGACATCTTTAACGGCGCTATTGGCGCTGGGTCGTGGGGATTAAGGTTTATACCACTTGGCAATACAGGTCAACTTGATTACGAGTTCTCGATCAACGTTGGCGGGGATATCATCGGTGTGCCCGCACCTCCGGTGGCGCTGGTCATGTTGCTTGGAATGGCTCTTTTAGGACTTAGGAAAAGAGCATAAATAGGGACAATGAATCGCATGCTTTCATAGGGAAAGCATGCGTTTCCGCGTCACCCGGCAAAATAACAGCGCAAGTTTGATCTAACGAGGTCGGGCAAGAGGTGTTCAGCACCAATCTGGTTCCAGCGCAGCAACCAGGAATGGCGACCGCATAAAATCTCAAAAACGCTGCAACAGCACATCGCCGCAATACCAAGGCTTCAGAACCATCTTGCTAACATTCTGTGACACACGAATTACGACACAGGCACACGAATTACGACACAGGCACACGAATAACGACACACACTTTGAACGCGCTCACGCCTGTCGTCTTCTATTTTGCAAAAAAGTAGTCAATCGCCTACGTCAGTTGCGGATGAATCAAGGTGTGTGACGGCGCTCCATCTTCGAGCACGCCTCGACCAGGCGCGGCCAGGACGATGCCGGGACATCTACGCCGAGATATTCGGCGACCCGTTTCATCTGACCTGGCAGGTCCGCCAGCATATCAGCGTAGTGAAACAGCTCAATGTTGGGCAAATGGCGGAACTCCCACCAGGTCTTGAAGTGATGCAGGTGTGACCAGTAGGGGTAACCATCAGACTCCCAGGGAAACCAACCGCGCGTCATCCAGTCACGCCAGACTTCGTGGATGTCTTCTTTCATCCGCGGGAAAGGATCGCCTGGTCGTCCAGGCGTTCCATTTATCATTTCAAAGAAAGTATCGGTGTGATTACCGTGGTGATTGAGCAGCGACATGAACACGTCCCGCGCATCTCGTGTCACCACGATGTACTTGACCTCAGGATGATAGACAATACCGTCGAGGGGCAGGTGTGTCTTGATGAATCGACGATGGGACTGGGCCTCAAGCAGTGCCTTAACAGCCGCTTCCGGCTGGACCCGCATGTCCAGCCATGGCGACAGGCCGTTGATTGGCGCGGGCGGACTGCTCTCATGAAACAGAATGTAGCCTACAATCGTCTGCATAAAGGTGGTACCTGCCTTGTAGGATGTGGAGATCACCACATCATCCTGGCGCACCTTAAAGTCCTGCCATCGACTTGCGGCCAGGTGGTGATGCTCGTAAGAGTGCCTGACTTCAGGCAATGCGGATGACGGCATATACAGTACCTTTTGTTCTTTGGAAGAATAACAGTTAATCCGCGGAAATCACCTGCTTCGCGGTCAGGCCAATTGCCGACCTGAAATCAACTGTGTAGGCTCCAGCGCATCAATCACAAGGAGGGAACTTCATGGCAATCGGTTACATCACAATCGGGGCACTCAATGACGCAGACGCAATCAAGTTCTATGACGCGGTGTTCGGCGCCATCGGTTGCGAGCAGAAGTTTTCCGACGGCGGTTGGACCGGCTATGGCGCGGTGGGCCAGGACGGTCATGACACTTATATTGTGTCCGCTACCGCGAATGGAAAGCCGGCGGTCGCTGGAAACGGCATCATGATTGCGTTCAAGGCGAACTCCGCGGCAGAGGTCCAGGCAGCTCATGCGGGCGGTTTGAAAAACGGGGGGTCCGATGAAGGTGCACCAGGCCCAAGGCCAGCGGATTCCAAAACATTCTACGGAGCTTACCTGCGTGACCCGACTGGCAACAAAATCTGTATCTACTGCAGGCCCTAGCAGGAGTGGCGGCGGATGACCGGGGCGCACTATTCGGTGCGTCTCGGTACGATCCGCGATGACCAACTCTCCGCTGCGCTGAACAGGTTTGATCTGGGTACATTCGTCTCCGCAGCGCCCATCCAATCCGGTCTATTCGGCCAGAATCTGTTCCTGACCTCGAGCGAGGGCGAGTTCGTCCTTCGTGGTGCGCCGCACTGGGTCAATGGTGCACCCAATGACCGTTGGCAATTCTACAAGGAGAGATTTTTTGCCGGACTCGTGCATGAACACACACGTGTGCCGGCCCCCTGGCCGCAGCACTACGACGAAACAAGTGACATCTTCGGCTGGCCCTATGTCGTCATGCCAAGATTGCCTGGCATCTGCCTGAATGATCGCTCTATTCGCAGGACACTACCGGATGAAGACCAGCGTGGTGTTGCTACCGCGCTCGGCGACGCGCTTTTCGACCTGCAAACCTTGCACTGGCCTACCCAGGGAGACATCAACGAAGACCGCGAGTTTGCCAGTTACCCGGCTGGATATGCCCGCTTCATTGCTGCCGAAATCGTCACGATGGCAACCGAGTGCGCGACCCATGGTGCATGGACGATTGACGACGACGCCTGGATTGATCCCATCCTCCTACAAGCGGAATCACAACCCGCCGAGCAGCGAGGCACTTATGTCCACGCCGACTTCAAGCTCGACAATATGGTCGTTATGCAAACGGGAGAGCACTGGCGCGTGTCCGGTATCTTCGACTTTCACACAGCCTGCTTCGGTGATGGCCTCGCCGACATCTGTCGCCAGGCCTGTTCCTGGATGGAACCGGATGACACTCTGGCTCGCGCTTTCCTTCAGGCCTGGCTGCAAGGAAAGAAAGCAGCTTCGATTGATCGCGATCTCCTGTCGCTTTACCTGTGCAGTGAACGGCTCAAAATCTGGTCGTACTTCTCGCGCCCCGGAAATCGCGCGGAGTGGCTCACGGCACCGACATTCAGCGAATTCATCCGACCCTATCATCGCGCGTTCGAGAGAATCCTCGATTCGCTATAGTCCCGCGATGACAAGCAATCGTTCGAGCAGCTGGACGACCTGGGCCTGACAACCCCCATTATCGGGTATAAGAAGAATTAACCACGTTTTCCTGCAATTTCACGAGTACAAGTCTCAGAGATGCACCGCTCAAACTAGTAGCTTTCTGCGAAACCTAGCAATATTTAGCTTTCAAAGAGGGACAGGTTACCGGAATACCAGACCTGACTTGTGATTTTCCACTGCTCGGTCCGAGCCAATCCCCATCAACGGCAGTTAATGTCAGAAAAGTTGTCCCGAATCACTGAACAAACCAACGGGTGGTGAACGGTTTCTGGTCTGGGATGCTTCATCCAGCCCCAGATGTTTCAGAATCTTTTGAATCACTTCCGAATCTTCAATGCAGGCTATGATCTTTACCTTGCCACCGCACTTCTCACACTTCTCAATCTCGATAGCGAAGACCCGCTTCAGTCGCTGCGCCCACGTCATCGAATAGGCCTTGTACCCAGACTGATCCTTCGTCTCTAGATCATCCACAGGCTTTGTTGGCACGACAAATTCACGCAACTTGCTGTTAGGGGAGAAAACGCCATGAAATCGCGTCAGGTTAACCCTTGGTTTCGGAACCAGTGCAGCCAGACGACCCATGAATTCCATCGGGCTCAACACAACATGAGAAGTGCCGTCGTCGTAGGGTGTCTTCAAGGCAACTACCACATTGCCATTGCTCGCTAACGATAGCCTTTGCTCCGCAATCGCGGGCCTTGTGATATACCGGCACAAGCGCTCAAGCTTCTTCCTTTGATTGGATTTACAGGCAACACCAGCATGCAGAGAAAAACCACTCTGTTTGCTCACCAGCTCACTCGATTGCTGCCGAGAATCACTGGCAGGTATTGCCTGCAGGGTCAGGGCTTTCCGACCGGCATTCGGACCAAAGGCCAAGCGGTAAGTGATCGATGCACCGAGTATGCCCTGCATGGCGTCTTCTTCGTCTGGTACAAGGTCGAGGTACTCTGACTCAGCGTCCCTGTACAAGTACCCTTCTCGCTCCAGGAATCGGGAGACCCGTTTAGCAATCACATGAGTGATGTAATCCAGGTCTTCCTTCGTCGGTGGTTTCACTGGCCAGAAGTAGCCTTTGTTGTCATAAACACCGCCCAGGTAGAGCATATGAAAGTGCAAGTTTAAATTTAGAGCTGAGCCGAATCTCTGGATCAATGTTACCCCGCCGCTTTGCGTGCCTGACTTGACCGCCCTTCCAGATCGCTTGATCAGAAAAGTGCTTATCACCCGGTGGACAATCGTCAATACACGACTCATCACCTTCGGATTGGTCGCAAACAGGTAGCGCAGAGGAAACGGTACACTCAACACCCATTGCCGAATCGGTCGCTTCGGAAGCACCTCGTCCACCAAGTGTGCAGCACTATCAACCATCCGCTTGGCGCCACAAGAAGGGCAGAAGCCACGTCTCTTACAACTGAACGCTACCAGCTTCTCATCGTGACAGGACTCACATCGAACGCGCAGAAAACCATGCTCGAGGCGACCGCACTTCAGGTAATCGTCGAACTCCCTGACAACATAACCGGGCAACCCCCTACCCTGCTCTGCCAACATGTTCTGAAACTGAGGCCAGTGTTCTTTTACCAATCGATAAAGAAGCGTGTTTTCGGGCTGGTGTCGCTGGTACTGAAATGGGCCAACGGGCCAGAAGTCGTCCTGGAATGCATTGGATGGCAAGATCGAGTGTCACTATGTAGTTGTGACAAACAGCCTTACCCCTCAGTGTCGATCGCAGTATCGCCATTCACGGTTTAGGTCAGAGAGGCGCTGCCCCGAGGCTATGTGCGAAAATGGCCGAAAGCCATGCGGGAGTTTTGCGGGACACAGTTATGCACGGTTGTGCTCTGTGGTGCATGGTTAGCAACGGACGCACCGATAAGTTATTGATTTAGTTGCGAGTCTAAGGCTTATTGGGTGACTGTAGACCGCTTGTCTCGTCCAATGGCGAGATATGTTCTTACCCGATTCTTCTTGTTGTCGGTGTTGTCTGAAC